>DATIEF010000120.1:0-2004 GCA_035455865.1 Gemmatimonadales bacterium
GCGTCGGGGCCGTGCACCGCCGGCAGGCCCGGCGGCAGGATGGTCGCGTCGGGGGCGTAGAGCGCGGCGGTGGCCACGACGTCGAGCCTGGCCACGGCGGCGCTGAAGGCGGCGTCCTGCGCGCGGATGGCGTGCATCTCGACGATCGGGTCCACTTTGGGCGCCACGCTGCATGCGGACGCCACGGCGAGGGCCAGCAGGGTCGGGGTCGCGCGGCGCATCGCGTCTCCTTCGAGGATGTGGCCGAGTGGCGGACGGGCGTGGTGAATAATGATAGCGCCGGGCTGGCGCACGGTCGCTCAGGCGGCGTAGCGGAGGACCGCGATGTAATGGCAGGCGCTGCCGACGAGCACCAGCAGGTGCCACACGAAGTGGCCGTAGCGGATCCGGCGGTCCATCGCGAGGAATCCGACCCCGATGGTGTAGGCGATCCCCCCCGCCACGAGCCAGATGAACCCATCCAGCGGGAGGTGGAGCCAGAGCGGCCGGATGGCGATCACGATGAGCCAGCCCATGCCGAGAAAGAGGGCGGTGGATGCCTGGGGGTGGCGCATCGCGCCGGTGGCCGTCAGCGCTATACCGAGGATGGCGAGCGCCCAGACCACGCCGAAGAGCGCCCACCCCCATACCCCGTGAAGGGAGACGAGGGTGAACGGCGTGTAGGTGCCGGCGATGAGGAGGTAGGCGGCACCGTGGTCGAGCACCCGGAAGGCGTGCTTGGCGCGGCCCTCCCGCACGGCGTGATAGAGCGTGGACGCCAGGTAAAGGAGCACGAGCGTCGCGGCAAAGACGCTCACCGCCACGACACCGGTCGGGTCGCCGCGGCGGAGCGCGGCGCGCACGAGGAACGGCGTGCCGATGAGCGCCGCCACGAATCCGACCCCGTGGCTCACGCTGTTGGCGATCTCCTCGCCGAGCGACTGCGGCGCCAGGTGCGCCGGAAGCCCCGGGGAGATGCTGCTACCCCGTGGTCTTCGGCTCGAGGATCATGATGACCCGTGCCAAAGTGTCGGCCGGGAGCTTCCGCGCGCTCGCTGTCCCCGGTTCGATGACCTGCTTGCCCATTCGACACCTCCGTGGCCCGGGAGCCGCTCCGGCGCTGCGCGTCGAATATGCGGAGCCGGACGGATCGCCACCAGCCGGTTCAGGAGTCCCGGTACCATCCGGGAAAGCGCTGGCGCATGCGTACGAGCTTGGGCGCGTCGTTGTAGACGATGTACGGATAGTCGGGGTGCAGCGCCATGAAGTGCTGGTGATACGCTTCGGCAGGATAGAACCCACCGAGGGGTTGGATGCGGGTCACGATGGGCCGGTCGAATGCCTTCGTGCGGGTCAGCTCGGCCACGTACGCCTCGGCGGCCTGGCGCTGGGCGGGGTCGCGGTACAGCACGAGCGAGCGGTACTGGGTGCCGACGTCCGGGCCCTGCCGATCGAGTTCGGTCGGGTCGTGCACGACCAGGAAGAAGACCTGGAGCAGCTGCGCGTAGGTGATGCGGGAGGGATCGAACACCACCCGCACCGATTCCGCGTGCCCGGTGGTCCCCGAACTGACCTCTTCGTACGACGGGGCGTTCGCCGATCCACCGGCGTACCCCGACGTGGCCGAGATGACCCCCGTCACGTGCTCGAAGACCCCCTCGACGCCCCAGAAGCAGCCGCCGGCGAAGACGGCGGTGTCGGGCGCGGCGCGCCGGGGTGCCCGCGGGCGGGGCGACGACTGCGCGGCCGCGATCGAGAAGGGGAACGCCGCGGCCAGGAGGAATCCTAGTGCGGCGATGCGGGTGGTGCGGACGGTCACGGTGTGCTCCTGGTCGGGTCACCCTGATGACGCCGGCCGAGGCCGGACGGTTTCATCGCGGCCCGCGAAACGGCAACCTGCAGGGCCTTCAGGCCGGTGGCGTACCGGCGTCGGGCGGATGGAGGACGCCGTGGACGGCGCGGAGCAGCTCGGTGGTGGTGTAGGGCTTGGGCAGGTGCCGGGTGCGGCCGGCGGCGGCGAGCACC
>DATIEF010000121.1:0-2672 GCA_035455865.1 Gemmatimonadales bacterium
AGCCCGGCATGTTCCGGCGCCCACGCGGCGCCGGCGAGGATGAGGAGCGCCAGGTAGAGTGGACGCTCCGTGGCGGCCAGCAGCCGCTCGGCCCGTGCGTGCGCGGACCCGGTGTTGGCGAGGACCACGCCGAGGACGAAGTTGGTGTAGATGGGCGAGAGGTTGAGGTAGTATGCGGCGCCGCTGGCGATCACGATGGCGCCGGCCAGGGACACGAAGAGGCGCGCATCGCCGTGGGCGGCATCGCCGGCGTCGTCGCGGGGGCCGAGGAAGAGGTGGAAAAGGACGCCGCTCGCGATGCCGACGGCGAGGTTGATGACGGCCCACTCGGTGGCGGTCGGGGGCCGCACCCCCGGGGCCACCGCCCCGACGTGCAGGATGGCCAGGGCGAGGCCGAAGCCCACCACCCCCACGAGGGCGTCGACCCGGGCGGTGAAGCGGAGCGCGGGAAGGAACGGGTGATCGCCGAAACCACGGCGGGCGAGCGCATCGACCGCCGCGGGAACGCCCACGGTGGCGATGGAGGCGAGGGCCGCGGCGGGGAGCGCCGCCGCCTCGAGCGGCATGCCGAGGCCGTAATGGAGGGCCACCAGCAGGGCGCCGAGCGCGGTGGAGAACGTGGTGCCGGCCTCGGTGAAGGCGATCCCGACCCACGACGGCTCCAGCAGCGCCAGCCGCGGGAGCCGGAAGCCGGTGCCGATCAGCATCCCCATCCAGCCCAGCGCGAGGCTCACGATGGGCGTGAGGTCGCGGAGCGCGCTGGCGCTCAGCACCCCGCTCCCCGCCGGCCCGAGGAAGAGCCCGAGCAGGACGTACTCCGCGCCACCCACGTAGCCGAACCGGATCCGGAGCCGGTCGAAGAGCAGGTACGCCAGGATATACCCGACAGCGAGGACGGCGAGGGCCGCGAGGGTGGCGGTCATCGCCGAACGGTGGGCGGGCGCCGGGCGGATGTCCAGACGCCCCATCGCGGACGCAAAGCGGGGCCCGCACCTGCGGCGGTGCGGGCCCCGTCTCGATGCGGCCTGAGGCCGGTCAGCTCGTGGGAGGGTTGAACTGCTCGTGCTGCTGGTCGAGCCAGCTCTGGTGGTACGCCGGATCCTCGAAGGCCATCGCTGCCTTGGCGACCTTGAGGGGTCGGAACGAATCCATCATCACGGCGAGTTCGTTGGTGGCCTTGGCGCCGATCGACGCCTCGGCGCGCCCCGGATGGGGGCCGTGCGGGAGGCCGTCGGGGTGATGGGTGATCGAGCCGTACTCGATCCCCTTCCGGCTCATGAACTCGCTCGAGGCGTAGAAGAGCACCTCGTCGGAATCGACGTTGCTGTGGTTGTAGGGCGCCGGGATGGCGTTGGGGTCGAAGTCGTACGGCCGCGGGCAGAAGGAGCAGATGACGAACCCGTCCCCCTGGAAGGTCTGGTGCACCGGCGGCGGCTGGTGGATGCGGCCCACGATCGGCTCGAAGTCGTGGATGCTGAACGCCCAGGGGTAGAAGTAGCCGTCCCAGCCGACGACATCGAAGGGGTGGTGGTCGAGGACGAGCTCGTTGATGGCGTCGTACTGCTTGACGTAGACCTTGAAGTCACCCTTCTCGTCGTGGGTCCGGAGCTCCATCGGACGGCGGATGTCCCGTTCGCTGTAGGGCGCGCCCTCGAGGAGCTGCCCCGCCTCGTTATGGTACCGCTTGGGGTACCGCACGTGCCCTCGGCTCTCGAAGACGACCAGCTTGACCGGTCCCGCCGCCAGGTCGAAGCGCCACCGGTGCAGGATGTTCCGGTGGATCACGACGTAATCGCCGGACCGGACCGGGAGGTCGCCGAAGCCGGACTCCAGCGTCCCGGCGCCCTCGCCCACGTAGACCACTTCGTCGGCCTGGGAGTTCCGGTAGAAGTGCGCGTCGTTGGCGTCGGGCTCGACATAGAGCATCGCGACGTCGGCATTGAAGAGGAGCGGCACCCGGTCGAGGGTGGGGCTCCCGCCCTTCCGGGCGCGGGCGGTGCGGAAGTGCCGGTGCCGGAGCGACGTGCCCTCGTCCGCCTCCCAGACGATGTCCTTCACCTTCCGGGCCGACTTGACGGTCGTCGGTGGATGGGTGTGGTAAAGCAGCGAGGAGGTGCCGATGAAGCCCTCGTGGCCCATCAACTCCTCGCTGTAGAGCCCGCCATCGGGGCGACGGAAGACGGTGTGGCGCTTCCGAGGGATGCGGCCGAGCGTGTGGTAGAATGGCATGGTGTGAGTCTCAGGTCACGGGTCGCGAGTCGCGGGTCGCGGGTCACAGGTCGCAGGATGGGCTGGCCCTGCGACCCGTGACACGCCGTGTGCGGCCGTCTAGAGGTTCCCCCGCGCCGCCTGCTCGCGTTCGATGGCCTCGAAGAGGGCCTTGAAGTTCCCCGCCCCGAAGCTCTTGGCGCCCTTGCGCTGGATGATCTCGTAAAAGAGCGTGGGTCGGTCCTGGACCGGCTTGGTGAAGATCTGGAGCAGGTAGCCCTCGTCGTCGCGGTCGATCAGGATGCCGAGCTCGGCGAGCGGCGCGATGTCCTCGTCGATCTTGCCGACGCGGTCGAGGACGGTGTCATAGTACGCCTTGGGGACCTTCAGGAAGTCGACGCCGCGCGACTTGAGGGTGCGGACGGTCTTCACGATGTCGTCGGTGGCGATGGCGATGTGCTGGA
>DATIEF010000122.1:0-3563 GCA_035455865.1 Gemmatimonadales bacterium
GGTTGTGCGCCGTGGCGCCGGCCCAGCCGTCGGCCGCCTTCCGCGCCGCCTCGACGGCGTTCCGGATGTCCTTCCGGTTCCCGGTGCCGACCTCGCCCACCAGCGTGCCGTTGGGCGCGTAGACCGGCGTGCTATACCCGGAGTCCGGGCGCGCCTGCTTGCCGCCGATGAAGAGCTTGGCGGTGCGGTCGATGGGGGGAGGGGCGGACGGACGCACAGACGCACGGACGTGCCGGCTCGATCCTGCCGCTTTCGTCGCCGGGTCCATCCACTTGGCGGCCCTGCGCCCATGCGAGCGCCCGTCTGCCCGTCCCCCTGTCATCCACGCCGGCTTCACGTATTCCTTGAGCCCCTCGATCCCGCCCTCGCGCCCGAAGCCGCTCTCGCGGTAGCCGCCGAAACCGCTCGCCGCGTCGAACATGTTGGTGCAGTTGATCCAGACCGTGCCGGCCTTGAGCTTGGGCGCCACATCCAGCGCCAGGTTCAGGTTGTCGGTCCAGACGCTCGCGGCCAGGCCGTAGCGGGTGTTGTTTCCGATCTCCACGGCCTCGGCGGGGGTGCGGAAGGTCATCAGCACCACCACCGGCCCGAAGATCTCCTCCTGCGCGATGGTGGCGGCGGGAGACACGTTGGTGAAGAGCGTCGGTGGATAGAACCAGCCGTCGGTCGGGCAGCTCCACGAGGGCTGCCAGCGGATGGCGCCCTCCTCTTCCCCCTGCCTGACCAGCTTCTCGATCCGCTTGAGCTGCACCGGCGCCACGATCGCGCCGATGTCCACGGCCTTGTCGAGCGGGTCGCCGACGCGGAGGGTCTCCATCCGCGCGCGCAGCTTCCGCACCAGCTTCTCGGCCACACCCTCCTGGACGAGGATGCGGGAGCCGGCGCAGTAGACCTGCCCCTGGTTGAACCAGATCGCGTCGACCACGCCTTCGACCACGCTGTCGAGGTCGGCGTTGTCGAACACGATGAAGGGGGACTTCCCGCCGAGCTCGAGCGACACCTTCTTGCCGCTGCCGGCCGTCGCGATGCGGATGATCCGCCCCACCTCGGTCGAGCCGGTGAAGGCGATCTTGTCGACCCCGGGGTGCTTGACCAGCGCCGCCCCGGAGCGCCCGTCGCCGGTGATGATGTTGACCACGCCGGGCGGGAGTCCCGCCTCTTCCACGATCTCCGCGAAGAGCAGCGCCGTGAGCGACGTGAACTCGGCGGGCTTGAGCACCACCGTGTTCCCCATCGCCAGCGCCGGCGCGATCTTCCAGGCCAGCATCAGGAGCGGGAAGTTCCACGGGATGATCTGCCCCACCACGCCGACCGGCGCGGCGTGCGGGAGCTCGGACGCCATCAGCTGCGCCCATCCGGCGTGGTGGTAGAAGTGGCGCGCCACCAGCGGGATGTCGATGTCGCGGCTCTCCCGGATCGGCTTGCCGTTGTCGAGCGATTCGACCACCGCGAAGAGCCGCGAGTGCTTCTGCACCAGCCGGGCCAGGGCGTAGAGGTGCCGCGCCCGGCCGTGGCCGCCGAGGGCCCACCAGGCGCCCTGCGCCGCGCGCGCCGCCTTGACCGCCGCATCGACCTCGGCCGCGGAGGCCTGCGCCACGCTCGCCAGGCGCTTCCCCGTGGCCGGGTTCATCGTCTCGAAGGACTCCCCGCCGCTGGTCCGCCGCCACGCGCCGTTGATGAAGAGCCCGAAGCGCCGGCCGTGGCGCTCCAGCCACTCCTCGGCGGGCTTGGCGGACTCGGGCGCAGGGCCCCAGCTCATCGATTCGAAGATCTCGGGTACGGTGGTCATGATCGTTGGTCCTGGTGAACGGTCAACGGTCAACGGTCAACGGGGGTGAGCGGGCGACGCCCGTTCACCGTTCACCGTTCCCCGCTCACCGCATTCACGCCATCGGGTGCCGGTGGTTGGCGGAGTAGCGGCCCGTCGCCGCGTGCTCCAGCTGTCGTTCGATGTCGGTCAGGAGCGAGCTCGCGCCGAAGCGAAAGAGTTCCGGCCGGAGCCAGGCGTCGCCCAGCTCGTCCTTCATCATCATCAGCCAGTCGAGCGAGTCCTTGGCCGAGCGGATGCCGCCGGCGGGCTTGAGGCCCACGCGGTGGCCGGTCCGCTCGAGGTAATCACGGATCGAGCGCGCCATCACGAGCCCGACCGGCAGGGTGGCGTTGACCCCCTCCTTGCCGGTCGAGGTCTTGATGAAGTCGGCGCCGGCCATCATGCACACCATCGACGCGCGGGCCACGTTGCGGAGGGTGGCGAGCTCGCCGGTGGCCAGGATGGTCTTCATGTGCGCGTCGCCGCAGGCCTCACGGAAGGCGCGGACCTCGTCGTAGAGCGCCGCCCAGTCCTCGGTGAGCACGTGGGCGCGGGTGATGACGATGTCGATCTCCTCCGCGCCGGCGGCCACCGACGCCCTGATCTCGGCGAGCCGCGTCTCGAACGGGGTGAGCCCGGCCGGGAATCCGGTCGACACCGCCGCCACCGGGATGCCCGAGCCGGCCAGCGCCTCGACGGCCGTCTCCACCATCGCGTGATACACGCACACTGCGGCCACCCGGACCCGCAGCGACCCGGCCCCGAGGGCTTCGAGGATGTCGGGCCGCACCGGCTGGCGGGCCTTGGCGCAGAGACGGCGCACCCGCCCCGGCGTGTCGTCGCCGGAGAGCGTGGTGAGGTCCATCAGGGTGACGGCCCGGAGGAGCCAGGCCGCCTGCCAGTTCTTCTTGACCGTGCGACGCTTGCCGATCGTGGAGGCGCGGCGCTCGACCGCGCTCCGGTTGACGCGCACCTCCCGCACCCAGTCGAGCTCGAGCGGCGTGCCCGGGTTCCGGGGGGTAAAGGGCAGCGGCGCCAGGTGCACCGGCGCCAGGTCGACGTGTTCGGTCAGGGAACGCTCCATTGCGACGAGCCGGTAATATGGATAGGGCGGCCACGGCACGCTAACCCACCGGCCGGTCACGCCACACCAGCATCGACCAGCTTGGCGCCCTGCCATTTGTGCGCCAAAATGGCAGGAATGCCGGGTATGGGGATTGCCCAAGGACTGGTGTTGCCCAGAGGGGCCGTCTGGCCCAGGGCCAATCGAAAGGAAAGTCCGAACATGGCATCGAAGATCATCGGGATCGACCTCGGCACGACCAACAGCGTCGTGGCCGTGATGGAGGGTGGCGACCCGGTCGTCATCCCGAACGCCGAAGGGGGCCGCACCACGCCCTCGGTCGTCGCGTTCACCAAGGACGGGGAGCGGCTGGTGGGCCAGGTGGCCAAGCGGCAGGCGGTCACCAACCCGAAGCAGACCATCTTCTCGATCAAGCGCTTCATGGGGCGGCGGACGCCGGAGGTCACGGAGGAGGCGCGGCGCGTCCCCTATCGGATCGTGCCCGGCACCAACGACCTCGCCGCCGTGGAGATCGCCGACAAGCGCTACACGCCGCCCGAGATCTCGGCGATGATCCTGCAGAAGATGAAGCAGACGGCGGAAGACTACCTCGGCCACAGCGTGGACAAGGCGGTCATCACCGTGCCCGCCTACTTCAACGACGCCCAGCGGCAGGCCACCAAGGATGCC
>DATIEF010000123.1:0-2508 GCA_035455865.1 Gemmatimonadales bacterium
GAGGAGGAGCGCGGCGTGGTGCTCGGGCTCCTGACCGGCAACGTGGTCCCGGGCGCGGGGCTCAAGCTCAGGAGCGGCGGCCTTCGACCTGAGCGGTTCCGGCTGGGCGCGTACGGTTCCGATTCCCACCACCGTCCCGACCTGCCGGCCATCGCGGCGGAACGGGCCCGCCCCTGGTTCGGCCGCGCCCCGTCGGGACACGCCGTCGTGATCATCGGCGATACCCCGGCGGACGTGACCTGCGGCCTCGGCATCGGTGCGCGCGGCGTCGGCGTCGCGACCGGCAGCTACCGGCCCGACGAGCTCGCCGGCGCCGGCGCCTTCGCCGTCTTCGACGACCTGGCCGACACCGAGCGCGTCCTCGAGACGATCCTGTGTCCGGCGACGAACTCGAACTGAAGGCCGTGGTCCCCGACGTCCACCGGACCCGCCGCACGCTTGCCGCCGCGGGCGCCGCGCTCGACTGGGCGGGGCTGATGATGGACCGGCGGTTCGACCGGCGGGGCGAACTCACGTCCCGCGACGAAGTGCTCCGCACCCGCGTCTACCAGCCCATCGGCACGCCGGGCGCCACCCGGCGGACGGAACTCGCCTAGAAAGGTCCGACCGGCCGCTCGGCCGAGGGATACAAACGGCGCCGGGAGGTCGAGCTCCGGCTCGATGGCGGTGCGGCGGAGGAATTCCTGGAAGCGCTCGGCTACGGCGTGGTGCACGCCATCGACCGGCGCATCGAGCAGTATGCGCTCGGAGGTGCCATGATCCGGCTCGAGTGGTATCCCCGGATGGACGTGCTGGTCGAGGTCGAGGGTGCGCCCGAGGCGCTGGAGCGCGCCATCACGGCCACCGGCATCGCCCGGGACACGTTCCTCCCCGACGCGCTGGTCGACTTCGTCGCGCGCTACAACACCACCCACGCCGACCGTGCCGCTGTTTCGCTGGCGGAGCTCGGCGCCGGCCCACCCGCCTGGGAGCTCCTGTGACGGCGCCTGTCGGGACGCCGTTCCGCATCCCCGAGCTCGGTCCCTCGCTTGGCCGGCTCCTCCTGCCGCCGGGAGCACCGGTCGCGGCGCCCCCGGCGCCGCTGCTGCACTTCGCGGCGATCCGGCTGGACCTCGTGACCGCGCTCCTGGAACTCGCCGGCGCCGCGCGCGCCGAGCTCGAACGGGGCGATGCGGCCGCGTCGGTCCAGCGGCTCACGCCGGAGGCGTGGCGCGCGCTCTGGGATCGCGCCGCGGCCGCGGCTGCGGCAATGGTGCGGACCCGGATCGACGAGGAGATGGTCCGCGCCGCCGCGCACTCGGGATTCCCGCTCCGGCGCCTCCTCCGGCTGGCGGTGTCGGATGACGAGGCGCGCTCGATCGAACTCCGCCTCTCCGCCTGCGCCGCACCGCTCGTGATGGCCCTCGAAGACGTCGCCCCCGCAGGCGCCGGGGCGGTGTGGCCCGATGCCGTGGTCCGGGCGGCACAGGCGCTCGAACTGTCGTGGCTCGAACTCGAGTCGGTGGCCGTCGCGGAAGAGGACGCCTGGCGCCCCGAGGTCGAGCGGATCGCGCGCTGGGCTCCCGCCCGCTGGCCACGATGGGTGGCCGCGGCCGCGGTGCTCCTCGTGACCGGCTACGCCGGGCTCGTCCTCGGCGGATACCTCCCGGTCCCGGCGCCGCTCCGCCCGGCGGCGCGGTTCTGGTGGGACAGGGTGGAACCGTGAACGTCCTCGGCGTGGGGATCGACCTGATGGACATCGCGCGGGTCCGCGCGATGCTGGAGCGGCGCGAGGAGCAGGCCATCACCAAGCTCCTCACCGACGACGAACGCGCCTTCGTGATGGCCCAGCCCGACCCGGCACGCCATCTCGCGGCGCGGATCGCCGCCAAGGAGGCGGTCTACAAGGCGCTGCAGGCGCTCCCGGGGACCCGCGGCGTCGGTTGGCACGACCTCGAAGTGCTCCGCAGCGTCGACGGGCGGCCGTCGATCCGGCTCCTGGGCCTGGCTGCGCGGATCGACCGGGAACAGGGCCCGCTGGTCATCGAGCTCTCCCTCAGCCATTCCGATGTGACGGCAGGCGCCGTGGCGGTGGTGGGGAAGGCGTGAGAGGTGCGAGGTAAGAAGTAAGATGTGAGAGGTAAGAGGGCTGAAAGAAGGCATCGAAAGTGGAGACGGGTTCGGAGCGTGCCGGGAATAACCATGTTCAGTGATCCTTTCGGGTTGGACACACTCAAGAATAGCGAACGCACTTCGTTGGGCAATGAGTGTCAATCGGTCGATTGCGATAAGGTGCGAGTGCATCGCGGCGAGGACAGCTTCGTCGCGAACACGTTTAGGCATGTCGTGCTCTTCTTCAGCGGCCATCGGGCGGTGACACTCGGGCACCACATTTACCTGCCTGGCACGCAGTCCCACGACATCCCAACCTTAGCCCATGAGGTGGCACACACAGGCCAGTACAGCAGTTGGGGCTTCTTCAAATACTACGGAAAGGGCCTGGGGGCACGAATGTCCGAATTGGCCGGA
>DATIEF010000124.1:0-2969 GCA_035455865.1 Gemmatimonadales bacterium
CGTTCCTGATCGTGGCCGACCTATCGTGGGTCGCCGCCTTCTGGCTCGACTGGTACCTCTCCCCTGCCGAGTCCGACATTTCGGTGGAGCGGGACGCGCCGGCGGCGTTCAGCATCGGTCGGGCGTTCCCGGTGCGCTACCGCTGGGCCCGGCGCGGGGCGCGCGGGTTCACGGCACAGGTGCGGGAGTCCTACCCGGCGCCGCTGGCGCAGGGGCCGAGCCCGGTGCGGCGGCTCGTCGTGCCCGCCGGGGGCGCCATCGAATCCATCACCATCCATCCGGTCCGGCGCGGGCGGGGCACCGCCGGGACGCTGGCCATCCGGCTCGGCGGGCCGATGGGGCTCTCGTGGTCGCAGGGGAAGATCGAGCGGCCCTGGACCGCCACCGTGTTCCCAGACCTTACGGACGTGGCGCTCCGTGCCTTGCCGACGCAGTCCGCCCGGCGGCGGGAGGCGGGGCTCCGCAACGTGCGCCGGCTCGGGGAGGGGCGTGTCTTCGAGACCCTGCGCGACTGGGTGCCGGGGGACGACACCCGCACCATCGACTGGAAGGCCACCGCGCGCCGCGGCAAGACGATGGCGCGCCAGTACGAGGACGAGCGGCGCCAGCAGGTCCTCCTCGTGATCGACGCCGGCCGGATGCTCACCGCCGAGGTGCACGGGCGGCCCCGGCTCGAGTCCGCGATCGATGCCGCGGTGCAGCTCGCGTGGACCGCCATCGACCACGACGACAACGTGGGGCTTCTGGTCTTTGCGGACGGGATCCAGCATTGGCTGCCGCCCCGGCGGGGGAAGCGGGCGCTGCAGGGGATCCTCGAGGCGCTCGCGACGGTCGAGGGGAAGCTCGTCGAACCCGACTACCCGGCGGCGTTCGCGCACCTGGCGCTCCGGAACCGGAAGCGCGCGCTCACGGTGCTCTTCACCGACCTCATCGACCGCACCGCCAGCGACGCCCTGGTGGCGCAGTCGGGCACGCTCCGTCCCCGCCACCTGCCGCTGGCGGTGACGTTCCGGAACCCGGAACTGGAGGCGCTGGCGCTCCATCCTCCGGGGAAGCTGGGCGAGGCCTATGAGCGGGCGGCGGCGGAGGAACTGCTGGTGGCGCGGGCCGAGGCGCTGGCGGCGGTTCGGGGCCGGGGGGTGCTGGTGCTCGATGTGCTGCCGGAGGGCGCCGCCCACGCGGTGGTGGAGCGGTACCGCCAGCTCAAGCGGAGGGGGATGCTGTAGCCGGTGAACGGGGAACGGGGAACGGTGAACGGTGAACAGGGAACAGGGAATAGGGAATAGGCGCCGGCCGATGCTCTCGACCGGCAGCCCGCTTACTTCTCACCTCTCACCGCTCACCTCATCTCTCTTCCCTTTTCCCTCTTCCCTCTCCCTTCTCCCTTCTCCCTTCTCCCTTCTCACTTCTTACTTCTCACTTCTCACATCCCCGCCAGCTTCCGGAGTTCCGCATCGAGGTACGTCCTGCCATCCATCACCTCGTCGATGGCGTGGAGCAGTTCCTCGCCCGACGCCTCCTTGAGCATGAACCCCGCGGCGCCGGCCCGGAGCGCCTCGACGGCGAAGACGGTGTCGTTGTGCATCGTGAGGACGAGGATCCTGGCCGCGAGCCCCAGGTCGCGCGCCTGGCGGGCGATCTCGATCCCGTTGCGGCCGGGGAGGGAGAGGTCGAGGAGCACGAGGTCGGGCTCGAGGGACAGGATGGCGGGCACCACGTCGAGCCCGTCGTGCACGGTGCCCACCACGTGGTGTCCCGGCTCGAGGATCTTGCGGAGCCCGTCGCAGAAGAGGAGATGGTCGTCGGCGATCAGGATGCGGAAGCGGTTCATCGCGCGCGGTCTTTCGGGTGTCCGGTGAGCGAATGCAGGTGATGGACGAGGTCCCGGGTCCGGTCGAAGACCCGCACCTCCGGGTCGGCCAGGGCCCGTTCCCGCGGCTCGAGCTTGAGGTCGAGGTGCGGGCGGTGGCCGTCGCCGAATTGCAGGGCGCGGGGCGGCGCCCCGACCCGCACCCGGAGCTCCTCCAGCTCGGCCAGGTCGTTGGTGTCGCTCACGACGTGCGACCACCCCCGGGCCAGGAGGTTCTCTCGGTCCATCAGCAGCATCTGCGTGTCGTCGGGGGTGGGCTACAGGGGTGGGATAATATAGTCAGGGCCGCGCCAGGCCGCGCGAAACGGCCACGCTGATCATCGCGGCGGAGCTGGAGACGCCGAGCGCTCGCTTGATCCGGCTCCGGTGGAACTCCACGGCCTTGACGCTGATGCTGAGCTCGATGGCGATCTCGGCGTTGGAGCGGCCGAGGGCGATCTGCCGGAGCACCTCGCGCTGGCGGTAGGTGAGAAGGAGCTCGCCGTCGCGGGTGGCATTCCCTTCGGTCTCC
The DNA here is from genome assembly GCA_035455865.1 of Gemmatimonadales bacterium. Classification (GTDB taxonomy): domain Bacteria; phylum Gemmatimonadota; class Gemmatimonadetes; order Gemmatimonadales; family GWC2-71-9; genus CAMLHU01. The sequence goes on from DATIEF010000124.1 coordinate 2,382, forward strand.
CCGGCGTCGATCCGCTGGGCGATCATCGGGTCCACGTACGTGCCCCCTGACAGGATGCTCGCGATGGCCTGGGTGAGCTCCCGGCTCGATGCCTGCTTGAGCATGAACCCCGCGGCGCCCGCCGCCAGCGCCTCGATCGCGAAGACCGTGTCATTGTGCATCGTGAGGATGAGCGTCCGGACCGGCGGGTCGGCGTCGTTGAGCTCGCGAGCGACCTCGAGCCCGTTCCTGCCGGGGAGTGAGAGGTCGAGGAGCACGAGGTCGGGGGTGAGCTCCGCCACCGCGCCCATGACCTCGCGGCCGTCGTGCACCATCCCGACCACGTCGTGCGCCGGCTCGAGGACCAGGCGCAGCCCCTCGCAGACGACGGCGTGATCGTCGGCGATGAGGATCTTCGGTCGGACAGCGGCGCGCTTGCGGCTCAGGAGTCAGGGCTCCAGTGTCGTGAGACGAAAGACGTGAGACGTAAGACGTGAGACGTGAGACGTAAGTCTTGTGTCGTGGGTCGTGAGATGCATTCGTTGGACGCGCACTTATACCACCTACTCTAAGCCCCTCACTTCTCGCCTCTTCCCTCTTCCCTCTTCC
>DATIEF010000125.1:0-9326 GCA_035455865.1 Gemmatimonadales bacterium
GCGCCACGTACCAGAGCTTGGCGCCGATGATACCGCCCACCAGCGCCGCGAGCGTCACGTCGGACGCGTAATCCTCCCGAAAGCCCCGGCGCCGGAGCTCGAGCGCGATGACCCAGCTCCCGGCCAGGAACGCCACCATCATCATGATGCCGTAGCCGGTGATCTCGAACGAACCGAGATGGAGGACGAAGGGATAGACGGTCATGCGGGGATCCGGGTAGAGGGGCTATCAGCGATAAGCTATCAGCTACCAGCTATCAGCTATCAGCCACAAGCCGATGCGCACTTGGCACTCAATTCTGGCACTCACGACTCATGACTCACGACTCACGACTCACGACCCACGACCCACGACCAGCGACCAACGACCAACGACCAACGACTAACGACCACCCACCAACCCCGGGAACGCCAGGTCGGCGCGCGGTTCGAGGTCGAGTCCGCTCCGTTCCCCGCGAGCGAGGCGCCACGCCGCCGCCGCGCCGATCATCGCCGCGTTGTCGGTGTTGAGGCGTGGAGTGGCGGCCACGACCCGCGCGGTGGTGCCGAGCTTCCGGCGGAGCTCGGCGATCAGCGCCTGGTTGCACGCCACGCCGCCGCCGATCATCGCGGTGGGGTATCCGAGCTCCGCCACGGCGTGGGCGGTCTTCTCGGTCAGCACGTCGATGGCGGCGTCCTGGAAGTCCCGTGCCAGCCGGGGCTTGTCGCGCTCGAGGTCATCCGACTGCTGGCTGGCGCGGAGCACCGCGGTCTTGAGCCCGCTGAAGGAGAATGAATAGCGATCCGGGCCGGGCCGGTCGAGCTCGCCGAGCATCGGGCGGGGGAGCCTGAAGGTGCCGGGCTTGGCCTCGCGCGCGAGCCGCTCGATCCGCGGGCCGCCGGGATATCCGAGCCCGAGCAGGATGGCCACCTTGTCGAAGGCCTCGCCGGCGGCGTCGTCGCGGGTCTGGCCCATCAGCCGATAGGTGCCCCAGGCGGGGACGTCGAGCAGCATCGTGTGTCCGCCGCTCACCAGCAGGCCCACGAAGGGCGGCCGGAACTCCGGGTCCTCGAGCGTCGCGGCGAAGAGGTGCCCTTCGAGGTGATGCACGCCGAGGAGCGGCTTCTTGAGGGCCCAGGCGAGGGTCTTGGCGTACATCGCGCCCACGAGGAGCGCGCCCACGAGCCCGGGACCCTGGGTCACCGCGATGGCGTCGATCCCGTCGCGCGACGACCCCGCCTGGGCCAGGGCCTGGTCGACCACGGCGGGCAGCGCGGCCAGGTGCGCGCGGCTCGCGAGTTCAGGCACCACCCCGCCGAACACCTTGTGGATGTCCTGCGAGAGGATGACGAGGCTCCGGAGCGCCGGCGGGCCGTCGGCCCCGGATGCGAGCACGGCGGCGGAGGTCTCGTCGCACGACGTCTCGATCGCCAGGATGCTGGTCATGGGGTCGGCGGGCGGACGCGGATGGTCACGGCGGTCGGCGTCACGCGGACACCGGGAAGGAGTGCCGTGTCGAGCGCCACGGTGAGCCCCGCCGGATCGCCGCCGGCCGGCAGGTCGAACGGGACGGTGATCACGCCGTCGACGCGCTTGACCGCCGCGACCGGACCCGAGATCCGCACCACTCCGGGAGTGATGGTGACGCTGCCGTCGAAGGCGGCGCTGTCCCCCCGGGCACGCAGGGTGGCGCGGACCGGCACCAGGCGCTGGTAGAGCGAGTCGAGCTCGACGGTGACCTCGCCGGGCTGGATGTCGCGCACTTCGGCCTTGACGCCGAGGGGCAGGACGACGTCGGCCGGCGAGAGCACGATGGTGACCCGTCGGCCGGTCACGGTGTCGGGAATGGCCTTGGTGAGCACCGGCGGGCGGGCGCTCAACTCGAGCAGCGCGCGGGCGGGCCCGGTCACCAGCGCCTGGGCGGAGGCCGGCGCTTCAAGGAGCTCGCGCCCCTCCGGCGGGGCGATCTGGAGCTGGATGCGGATGAGGCGGGTGGACGGCTCCTCGAACGCGGCCACCGACCAGAGCAGCAGGGCCAGGAGCAGGGAGGTGAGCTTGAGCGGCCAGTTGGCCGTCAGGCGGGACCAAGCCGCCACGTCAGGACGCCGGCTCCGCGAGCAGCCGGTCGATCAGCGTGCGCTGGACCGGCGCGGTCCAGTCATACCCGCCGATGAGCCACTTCACGATGATCCCGTTCCGGTCGACGATGTAGCTCTCCGGCACGCCGGTGGTCCGGTAGAGGTCCTGGATGTCGCCGCTCGGGTCGTGGAGCAGGTCGAAGGTGAGGCCGTATTCCTTGCCGAACTCCGAGATGACGCGGGGATCGCCCTTGTCGATGCTCACCGCCGCGATCTGGAATCCGCGGGGCTTGAACTCCTTGTAGAGCTTCTCCATCGACGGCATCTCGAGCCGGCAGGGGACGCACCAGGTGGCCCAGATGTTGATGATGGTGACGTGCCCCTTGAACCGGTCGCGGAGCGCCACGGTGTCGCCGGAGGCGACGTCGATGACGCGATAATCGGGCGCGGGCGCGCCGACGGTGACGCCGTTGACGGTGTCGGCGTGCGACAGGATCCAGGCCCCGGTGCCGAGGCCGGCCAGGATGGCGCCGACGGCGATCCACTGCGTTGAGGTGCGCATCGTCAGACCTTGGTGGCAGTGCGGTTACGGAGGTCGCGGATGGCGGCGGCCGGGTCGGGCGCGCCGAAGACGGCCTGGCCCGCCACGAACGTGTCGGCCCCCGCGCCGTGGGCCTCGGCAATGGTGTCGGGGCCGATCCCGCCGTCGACCTCGAGCGCCGCGGCGGAGTGATGGGTGTGCAGCAGGCGGCGGACCTTCCCGATCTTGGGCGTCGAGGCCGGGATGTAACGCTGGCCGCTGAACCCGGGGTTGACGCTCATCACCAGCACCAGGTCGAGGTCGGCGACGACCTCCTCGAGCGCCGCGACCGGGGTCGACGGATTGAGCGCGAGGCCGGCCTGCATCCCGCGCTCCCGCACCGCCGCCAGGTGCCGCTGCGCGTGCGCCGTCGCCTCGACGTGGAAGGTGAAGACCCGGGCGCCCAGGTCGGCGTACTCCGCGATGTAGCGCTCCGGCGCTTCCACCATCAGGTGCACGTCGAGCGGCAGCTCGGTGAGCCGGCGGAGCGCGCGGATGACCGGCGCCCCGAAGGTCAGGTTGGGGACGAAGCGGCCGTCCATGACGTCGACGTGGAGCCAGTCGGCGCCGGCGGCCTCGACCTGCGCGACCTGCTCGCGGAGCCGGCCGAGGTCGGCGCTCAGGACGCTGGGGCAGATGCGGATCGCGCTCACGGGGCCTTCGCGACGATGAGGTCCACGCGGCCGTCCTTGGCCGCGAGTGCGCCGGCGGCGGGCCGCTGGCCGATGACGGTGCCGGGCACCTTGCCGGCGGCGACCTGCGGCGTCACCCGGCCCACCGAGAGCCCGACCTTGAAGAGTGCATCGCGCGCGCGCGCGGAGCTGAGTCCGGTGACGTCGGGGATCGACGTGCTGGCCGGTCCGGCGCTCACCACCAGCACGACGCTCGCGCCCGGCGCCAGCGCCACCCCGGCCGCGGGTCGGGTGGCCAGGGCGGATCCGCGCTCGGATGAGGCCGAGACGGAGTCGACGCTCTTGATGGTGAAGCCGCCGGCGTTGAGCACCCGGGTGGCGAGCGCGCCATCCAGCCCCACCACGTCCGGGATGGCGGCCTGGGCCGGCCCGCTCGAGGTGTACAGCTGGACCATCGCGCCTTGTCCGTACGCGGTGAGCGGCGGCGGATCCTGCCACACGATCTCGCCGATGGGAAGCTTGGGGTGCGGCATCGTGCCGGCGAACTTGACGCGGAACCCTTCCTTGATGAGCCGGCGCTGCGCCTCGCCGCCGGTGAGCTCGAGCACCCGCGGCACCGTGAGGTCCGAGGTGAAGAGCGGGGCAGGGTAGAGCCAGAGCGCCGCCACGAGATAGCCGGCCACCGTCGAGCCGAACACGATGCCGAGGTGCTTGAGCAGCCGGCGCCCGCCGGCAGTGGAGAGGAAGGGCGCCGCCATGTGCCGGGGGACCCTCACGCCGCCCTCCGACGCAACCGCGCGGCGAAGGCGCCGTCGATGCCGTGCACCTGCGGCAGCAGCTCGAGGTCGCCTGCGGGGGAGAGGAGCTCGGCCGGGAACTCCGCCGGCGGCTCCCGGGTGAACTCGGGGTGGTCGTTGAGGAAGCGGGCCATCTGGAGTCCGTTCTCCTCGGGTTCGAGCGAACAGGTGGCGTAGACCAGGAGCCCACCGGGACGGACCACCCGGGCCACCGCCTCGAGCAATATGGCCTGCTGTGCGGCCAGGCGGGCCAGCGCCGATGCGTTCACCCGCCAGCGCGCGTCGGGGTGCCGCGCGAAGGTGCCGGTCCCGAGGCAGGGCGCGTCGAGGAGCGCGGCATCGACGTTCCGGCAGGCGGGGTGGGCCGCGTCGGCGACGATCGCGTGCTCCCGCCCGCTCCCGGCCCGCGCCAGGTTCTCCCGCAGCCGGCGCACCCGTGCTGGCCGGAGGTCGGCGGCCAGCACCCGGCGGGCGGAGCGTCCCAGGGCGATGGCCTTGCCGCCCGGCGCGGCGCAGGCATCGAGCACGGTGGCGCCATCGGGGATGGCGGCATACCGGGCGACCAGCGCCTGCGCGGCGTCCTGCACGATGAAGTCGCCCTCCGCGAAACGCGGCAGGTCGGCCGGACGGGACGCATCGACCACGAGCCCGGCACCCCACGGCGCATCCTCGCTCGCGATCCCGTGGCCGGCGAGTTCTGCGGTGATCGCCGCCTGCGTGGCCCGCGCCGGCTGGAGCACGAGGGGCGGCTGGCTGTCATTCCAGAGCAGCAACCGGTCGGTGGCCTCGACGCCGAAGCGCTGGTCCCAACGGTGCAGGAGCCAGGCGGGGTGCGAGCGACGGGAACCCGGGGCCGCCGCCACCGGCCCGCCCTCGCGGGCCAGGCGCCGGAGCACGGCGTTCACGAACCGGGCGGCGGGTTCGCCGGCGGCCCAGCGGGCCAGGTCGGTGCTGGTGCCGACGGCCGCGTGGGCCGGCACCTTGTCGAGCTCGAGGAGCTGATAGGCGCCGAGCCGGAGCACGGTGCGCACCCTCGGGGCGACGCTCTCCCATCCGTGCTCGGTGAGGGGTGCCAGGGCGAGGTCGAGGTCACCGCGGCGGCGGAGCACGCCGGCCGCGAGCTCGTGGGTCAGCCGTCCGTCGCGTGCGTCGAGGCCCGAGAGCGCCCGGCCGAGCGCCGCGTCGAAGGGGCGGCCGGCTGCCGTTTCCTCCAGCACCTGGAAGGCGGCGCGGCGCGCGGCGATGGGGTCGGTGTCGATCAGTCCAGCATCCCCCGGACGGGGCTCGACGGCACCGCCACCTCGCGCGCGGGCATCCGGCCGGCGAGGTACGCCGCCCGGCCCGCCTCGACGGCGCGGCGCATGGCCCACGCCATCACGGCCGGCGCCTTCGCTTCGGCGAGCGCGGTGTTCATCAGGATGCCGTCGACGCCCTGTTCCATCGTGAGGCACGCATCGGACGCGGTCCCGACGCCGGCGTCGACGATGACGGGCACCGACAGCCGCGACTTGATGGTCCGGATCGAGTAGGGGTTGAGGAGCCCGAGCCCGCTGCCGATCGGCGAGGCGAGCGGCATCACTGCGACCGCGCCCGCCTCCTCCAGCCGGAGCGCGGTGACCAGGTCGTCGTTGGTGTACGCCATCACCTTGAAGCCCTCCTTGGCGAGGGTCCGGGTGGCGGCGAGGAGGCCGTCGGTGTCGGGGAGGAGGGTCTGCTGGTCGCCGATGACCTCGAGCTTCACGAACTCGTTGAAGCCGGCGGCACGGCCGAGCCGGGCGTAGCGCACCGCCTCGTCGGCGGTGTAGCACCCCGCGGTGTTGGCGAGGAGGAACCAGCGCGACGGATCGAGGTGATGGAGGATGCCCTGCTCGTTGGCGCGGTCGAGGTCCACCCGCCGGACGGCGACGGTCACGACCTCGGCGCCCGAGGCCGCCAGCGCGGCGGTCATCTCGGCATTGGTGCGGTACTTCCCCGTGCCGACCAGCAGCCGGGAGGTGAAGCTCCGGCCGCCGATCACGAGCGGGGCGTCAGCGAAGTCGGCCATGCCGGAATCTAGCGGGGCACGGCGGGCAACGGGAACGTCAGCCGCCGCCCACGAAATGCACGATCTCGACCTGGTCGCCCTCGGAGACGGCGGCGCCGGAAAGGTCCCCACGGCGCACGATGTGGCGGTTGTGCTCGACGACCACCGTGCGCGGGTCGAGCTTCAACTGCTCGAGCAGGGTGGCGAGCGTGGCCGGGGCGGCAAAGGTCCGCCGCTCTCCGTTCACCAGCACGGTCGTCCCGGCGCTCACGCGGCCTCCAGCCAGGGACCGGCGAGGGCGCGGGCCGCGGCCGCCGGGTCGGCGGCGTGCCAGAGTGCGCGGATGGCCGCGACGCCCCAGGCGCCCGCCGCCCGCACCTCGGCCGCCCGCTCGACGGTGATGCCGCCGATGGCGATCACCGGCCGGCCAAGCGCCGCGACCCGGCGGACGAGCTCCACGCCGGCCGGCGCCCGCCCGGGATGGGTGCCGGTGTCGAACACGCTCCCGACCATGAGGTAATCGGCCCCGTCGGCGATGGCGTGCTGCGCCGCCGGGAGCGAATGCACCGACCGGCCGATCCAACCCCGCGGGAAGATCCGCCGCGCGTCGGCGATGGCGATGTCGTGCTCGCCGAGCTGGAGGCCCTGGGCGCCGAGCGCCTGGGCGAGGTCGGCGCGCCCGTTGACGAACACCGCCGCCTCCGGCGGCCGCGCCAGCGCCTCGAACCGCGCGGCGGCTGCGGTAAGGTCGGCGGTCGTGGCGGCGCGGTCGCGGACGTGGAGCGCCACCGCGGGGCCGAGGGAGAGGATCGCCGCGGCCCGCGCGCCCAGGTCCGGGAGCGCCAGCACGTCGGCGTCGGTGATGGCGTGGACGCGGGGGAGCGGCCTCATTGGAACCGCCCCGGCGGCGTCCCACGCCGACCGCGGAGCCACGCCGCCGCCGGCATCCGCGAGCGCCCGGCGGGCTGGATCTCCTCGATCCGCACCGCGCCGACGCCGGTCACGACCATCAGCGCATCCTCGAGCGGCACCACGGTCCCGGGTGCGCCCTGCCCGGGCACCGCGATCGGCCCGAAGAGCTTGACCTCGGCGCCCTCGAGGGTGGTCCACGCCCCGGGCGCGGGATCGAAGGCCCGGACCTGCCGCGCCACCTGGACCGCGTCGCTGGTCCAGTCGATCCGCGTCAGGTCGCGGGTGATCTTGGGCGCCAGCGTGGCGAGCGCGTCATCCTGCGGTACGCCGCGCGCCAGCCCGCTCTGGAGGAGGGTGAGCGCTTCGAGGAGTGCCCCCGCGCCGAGCACCGACAGGCGTTCGGTGAGGGAACCGGCGGTGTCGGAGGCCTCGATCGGGGTCTCCACCCGGTGGTACACCGGTCCGGTGTCGAGCCCAGCCTCCATCTGCATGATGCTGACGCCGGTGGTCCGGTCGCCGGCGAGGATGGCCCAGTTGATCGGCGCCGCGCCGCGATGTCGCGGCAGGAGCGAGGCGTGGACGTTGACCATGCCGCGGGGCGGGAGCGCCAGGACGTCGGGCCGCAGGATGTGCCCGTACGCCACCACCACGCCGATGTCGGGGCGGAAGTGCTCGAGCTGCTTGCGGAAGACGTCGCCCACCGGCCGGTCGGGCTGGAGCACCGGGATGCCGGCCTCGAGGGCCACGGCCTTGACCGGCGGGGGGATGAGCGTGGATCGGGAGCGGCCGCGGGGGCGATCGGGCTGGGTGACCACGCCCGCCACCGTGAAGGCGTCGGCCTCGGCGAGGAGCGCGCGCAGGGACGGAACGGCGAACTCCGGCGTGCCGAAGAAGACGATCCGCATCACTCCGGGCGCGCTGTCGCGGGCAGCGTCTCCTGGATGACGGGCTTGCCCTTGTGATCGCGGCGGTAGCGGGACACCAGCACCTGGCGCTTGAGCGGGCTCAGGTGGTCAAGGAACAGGATGCCGTCGAGAGGGTCGATCTCGTGCTGGATGGCACGCGCCAGGAGCCCGCCCGCCTCGAGGCGGTAGGGCGTCCCGTCCCGGTCGAGCGCCTCGAGGACGATCCGCTCCGGCCGCGTCACTTCGCCGAAGATCTCCGGGATCGAGAGGCACCCCTCCTCCTCCCGCGAGCTTCCCTCGGCGGCGGTGATGACCGGGTTGACGAGCACGATGCGCCGTTCGTCCGCGTCCACCACGGCCACCCGCCGCGCCACGCCGACCTGGTTGGCCGCGAGGCCCACGCCCTTGTTGGCGTCCATCGTCTCGAAGAGCGAGTCGATGAATCCGCGCAGCTCGTCGTCGAACGCCGAGACCTCCGCGCTCCGTTCCCGGAGCACCGGCGATCCGAGGAGGTGGAGCGGGAGGAGGGACATCAGGCCTGGGGCGCGCTCGTGTCGCCGACGCGGATGATGCGGGAGCGCTCGACCACCAGCGTCGAGGTGCCCGACTCGATCGTGACGCGGACCTCGTTCTTGTCGGTCACTTCCTTGATGTCCTTGACCTTGCCGACGATGCCGCCGGCGGTGAGGACGTCATCGCCCTTCTTCAGGCCCGACAGCAGCTGGGCGTGGCGCTTCCGGGCCTGGCCCTGCGGCCGGATGATGAAGAGGTAGAAGATGCCGATGATGACGGCGATCTGGCCGATCAGGATGGTCATCCCGCCGGAAGGGCTGCCGGGGGCGGGGGCGAGCAGTGCCAGCATCGGGAGGGTCACGCGCGTTCCTTGCCGTGGTAGCGCCGGAGCCATTCGCGGCTCCAGTCGTGGAAGGTCCCCCGCAGGATGTGCTGCCGCGCCTGTTCACCGAGGCGCACGAGGAACCGGACATTGTGCAGCGACAGCAGCCGGAGGCCCAGCATCTCCTCGGCCACGAACAGGTGGCGGAGGTAGGCCCGCGGATAGGTCCGACAGGTCAGGCAGTCGCACTCGGCGTCGAGCGGTGCGTCCGACAGGCGCAGGTCGGCGCGGCGGATGTTCACCTTGCCGTCCGCGGTCCACGCGCTGCCGTGGCGCCCGTTCCGCGTGGCGGCCACGCAGTCGAAGAGGTCCACGCCGCGCCCGATCGCCTCAAGCAGGTCCTCGGGGAACCCGACGCCCATAAGATAACGGGGTCGGTCGGCGGGGAGCCGCGGCCCGAGGAGCTCGAGGACGCGGTGCATCACCGGCTTGGGCTCGCCCACGGACAGGCCGCCGATGGCGATGCCGGTCCAGGGCTCGCGCTCGAGGGTCCCCTCCAGTGACCGCAGGCGCAGGTCGTCGTG
>DATIEF010000126.1:0-3319 GCA_035455865.1 Gemmatimonadales bacterium
GACACCCACGCCATCGTCACCCCGAAGGCGGGCCTGCTCTATCACCTTCCGCGGTACGCCGACGTCTACGCCACGGTGTCGCGTGGGTTCCGCCAGGCCGACGGCGTGATCGAAGATCCCTCGGTGGGCTTCATCACCGCGTGGGCGTACGAGACGGGCCTCAAGGCCGATATCAAGGGCGTCAACGCCGATGTCGCCTTCTTCCGGATGGACGTGAGTGCCGAACAACCGTTCGATCCTGTCACCCTCCAGCCGAGCGTCGGCGGTGCCAGCCGGCGCCAGGGCGTGGAACTCGGCCTGCGGGCACGTGCCGGACGATGGGTGTCGCTCCGGGGGTCCTGGACCTTCAACGACGCCCGCTACCGCAGCTTCATCACCCCGGCCGGGGACACGCTGACCGGGCGGACGGTCTACAACACCTCCAAGTACGTCGGGGCCGTCGCCGCGACGGTGGGTCCCGAGACCGGCGGGTGGTCGGTCACCGGGAGCCTAAATGCGGTCGGCCCGTACTCGCCGTTCGACGAGCCGGGGGTCGAGTTGCCGGCATACGGACTGGTCCACCTGAGCGCGTACCTGCGCCGCGGGCCGCTGGCGTTCGAGCTCGGCATCCGGAACCTGCTGGACCACGTCTATCCCGAGATCCGCGCCGGCGGGTACGAGTCGCCCGGCCTGCCGCGGACCATCTACACCACGGTGCGCTACCGCTGGCCCTGATCCGGGTTGGATATGCGAAGCCCCGCCGGTGGTCGGCGGGGCTTCGTCTGTCCGGATGGTGCTCAGGTCATTGGCGGGTGCCCATCCAGGTCGCCTCCGGGAGCTTGCCCCCATCCCACAGGTCCGCCGGGAGGACCGGGTCGGCTTTGATGTCGTGGTACTGCTCGAGTTGCACGACCTTGCCGTTCACGGTGGCCCGCACCTCGGCGGCGATCCACCCCCGGCCCAGGGGCCGGTAGTCGTTGAACTCGGTCACGACGTGGAGCGTCGAGTCCCGCCGTCCCCGGTCGATCATCCGCACGAAGACGAGCCGCTCCTGGTCCACCCAGAACTGGCGGCCGAGGGTGTCTCCCGCCGGGGAGCCTACCACGTAGACCGGGCGGCCCTGCCAGGTGTCGGAGTGGACCGGTCCCAGGTCGAACCCGAGCGTGGTGAGCTGTCCTACCGTGCGCTCGACCGGCTGGGCGTAGACGTCGAAGCCGAGCACCATCAACGGGTGGACGAAGCTCTGGGCGCCCTTCAGTGCGCCGCCGTGGAACTGGTAGATCGAATCGCCGCTGAAGAGCAGCGTCGTGCGGCCCGTGTCGCGGCCGAAGTCGATGCGCAACCGGCCGGGGATCGAGGCCGCCTCGTACCAGGTCTCCTGGCGGCCGTCGGCCAGGGTGGTCGTCTGGACGAAGGACAGGGTCTGGTACCACTTCCCCGCGTACCGATCGTGCATCGCGGCGAGGAGCTCGCGACCGGTCGTCGGTGCGCCGGGGCGGGGGGTGGGCGCGGAGATGGTGAGCGCCAGCAGCAGGGCGGTGAGCATCGGGCCTCGGAGCGGTGGGGATGACCGGACTACGCCCGGCCGGGGGGTGAGGTTTCGCCCGACCCCGCCGACCGCTACAATTCATCCCTTACGCTGCGACCGCGCCCGTAGCTCAGCTGGATAGAGCAACAGCCTTCTAAGCTGTGGGTCGGAGGTTCGAATCCTCCCGGGCGCACTGGGTACCTGCCGCTGTTGGTCGTTGGACGTTGGTCGTTGGTCGTTCGAACGCAGTCTCGCTCGATCTCGGCAACGACAACCGTTCGCCAACCGCCAGAGTCCAACGACCAATGACCAACGACCAAGGCCCGATGACCGATCCCGCCATCCTTCCGGCACGAGGCGCATCCCACCGCTCGCGGGGGGTGGCGTTCGTGCTGGCGTTGTTCTTCGGCGTGTTCGGCGCCCACCGCTTCTACGTGGGGCGCACCGCCAGTGCCATCGTCCAGCTCCTCACCCTCGGCGGGCTGGGGATCTGGACGCTGGTCGACTGCGTGCTCATCGGGAGCGGCAATTTCCGCGACGTCGACGGGCGGCGCCTCACCCGCTGGGATCCCCAGGAGCGCGAGCCCTACGGCGAGGACCTTCCGCCCGAGGTCATCGAGGAGATCGACGGGCTGCACGCCCAGATCGCCGACCTGACCGAGCGCCTCGACTTCGCCGAGCGGATGCTCGCCGATCCGTCGCGCCGTCCCGGGGCGGGCCGATGAGGGGCGCCTGCGCATGAGTTCCGCCCCGTTCTGCACCGCCTGCGGCGCCACGATCCCCGCCGACGCCACCGAGTGCCCGGTATGCCACGCGCCGGCCAAGCCGGCGGAGCCGGTGACGGCGCCCGCGCCCTCCACCGGTGCGCCCCGGACGTCCGCCGGCGCCCCGGAGGTGGACGACGAGGCGCCGATGCAGGCGGAGCTCCGCGCCCAGCTGGAGGAGGCGAGCCTCGGCGAGTACGACATCATCGGCGAACTGGGCCGCGGCGGGATGGCCACGGTGTACCTGGCGCACGAGATCGCGCTCGACCGCAAGGTGGCCATCAAGGTCATGTCGCCGGCGGTGATGCTCTCGCCCAAGATGGCGGAGCGGTTCAAGCGCGAGGCCCGCACCGCCGCGGCGCTCAGCCACCCCAACATCGTGCCGATCTACGCCGTCCGTGAGACCGACCGGCTGGTGTACTTCGTGATGAAGTGCCTGATGGGCCGGCCCCTCGACAGCATCATCAAGGAGGTGGGCCAGCTCCCCGTCGGGATGATGCAGACCATCTTCTCCCAGGTGGCGAGCGCGCTGTCCTACGCCCACAAGCGCGGCGTGATCCATCGCGACATCAAGCCCGCCAACATCATGATCGACGAGGACGGCGCCGTCGTCGTCACCGATTTCGGGATCGCCAAGGCGGGGGAGACCTCGGGCCTCACCGTGACCGGCTCCACCATCGGCACGCCGGCCTACATGAGCCCGGAACAGTGCGGCAACAAGAACGTCGGCCCCGCCTCCGACCAGTACTCGCTCGGCACCGTGGCGTACGAGATGCTCGCCGGCCGGGTGCCCTTCGAGGGTGATACCGCCATCGGCCTGATGTACGCGCAGTTCTACCACGCGCCGCCGCCGCTCGAGCAGTTCCGCGCCGACGCCCCGCCGGAGCTGCTGGCGGCGGTCATGCGGATGCTGGAGAAGGATCCGGAGCATCGGTGGCCGTCGCTGGAGGCGGCGGTCAAGGCGGTGGGGATGCCGCAGACCGAGGGGATCGATGACCCCATCCGCGTGGAGATGGCCCGCCTCGGGAGCTCGGGCTCGGTGCCGAAG
>DATIEF010000127.1:0-3814 GCA_035455865.1 Gemmatimonadales bacterium
GGGCGGTCAAGCCGGTCCTTACGGCCGATGGCGACACCGCCGTCTACTTCTCGGCGCCCCGGGGCTACGTCGTGGCCCAGGCGCGGTCGCTCGACGGCGGGCCGGCCCGCACGCTCGTCACCGCCGGCCGCTCGGCCGACATCGAGTCCTTCCACCCCTTCGAGTCGCGCATCGACGCGAGCCGCCCGGGGTACCTCCTCTTTTCCACCCGCCACGAGGACCGCGACGCGCTCGTGGTCTGGGACATCGCCCGCCAGCAGGTGGTCGGCCGCTACCAGTTCCCGGACCTCGTGTCGATCGTTTCCCCTGCCTGGCTCCCCGGCGACAGCGCCGTGGTCTTCAGCGGCCTCGCCACGTCGGGCGTATCGGACCTCTACCGGTTCACCTTCGACGGGCAGCGCCTCGAGCACCTCACGGATGACCGCTACCAGGACCTCGACCCGAGCCCGAGCCCCGACGGCACCAGGATCGTCTTCGCGTCCGATCGTACCGCCGGTGGGCTCGACGGCGCGGTCAACCTCTTCGTGCTCGACCTGGCGACCCGCGCCATCCGCCAGCTCACCGCGGGCCCCTGGGTCGACGAAGCGCCGCACTGGGCGCCCAATGGCCGGATCTACTTCGCGTCCTCGCGCGACAGCGTGCTGAACACCTTTTCGGTCGACACCGCGGGGAACGGGCGGCGGGAGACCTCGGCCTGGACCGGCACCTACGACCCGACCTGGGTGCCCGGACGCGACGCGATGCTCGTGGGCGGGTTCCACGACCTGACCTTCGGCGTGTACCTCGTGCCCCCGGACACCCTCGCCCGGCGAGATACCTTCTCACTCGCCGCGGTGGCGCCCGCGGGGCGGTGGGCGTGGCCGGCGCCTGCCGGGGCCGCCGCCGAGGTCACCGAGGCCCGGCCCTACCGGAGCCGCTACACCCTCGATTTCGCGTTGGCCGAGGCGGAGTTCATTCCCGGGGTCGCGACGGTGCAGGGGGCCACCGCGCTCTTCAGCGACCTCCTGGGCGATCACGTCATCATCGCCAACTTCGCCACCTACCAAGGGCCCACGCTCGGCAGCCTGTTCGACAACATCAACGCCAGCGCGCTCTACCTCGACCAGTCGCACCGGCTGAACTGGGGGGTCGGCGGCTTCCGCGCCAAGGGGGACGTGTTCGAGGCGGGGTACACCGTCGACTACAGCGAGACCGCCACCGGCGCCTTCGGGTTCGTGCGCTATCCGCTGAGCCCGTTCAGCCGCGTCGACGGGACCTTCGTCCTGGCCCACTCCGATCGCTTCGACTTCACGCTCCCCGTCGCCGACCTCCACCGGGTCGGCTTGATCGCGTCGCAATACCTGAGCTACGTCTTCGACAACTCCGCGTGGCTCCCGACCGGTCTGATCGACGGCACGCGGTTCGCCGTCACCGGGGGGGTCAGCAGCGATCTGACCAACAGCCGGTTCGACAACTGGGTCCTCGGCGTCGACCTCCGGCAATACTTCCGGCTCTCCCGCCAGAGCGCCTACGCCGTACGCGCATTCGGCTACGAGAGTGGCGGCGATCGGCCCCGCCGGATCAATATCGGCGGTACCCTCGGCCTCCGCGGCTATCCGAACTATGGATACATCGTCGGCACCCACGCCGTGATGCTCAACCAGGAGCTCCGTTTCCCCATCTTCGACTTCCTCGGGCTCGGCTTCCCGGTGCAGGAGATCCGCCTTCCGGGGGTGCAGGGCGCTATCTTCGCTGACGTGGGCAAGGCGTGGTACGACCAGACCGCCGCCACTTCCACCATCGGAAGCTATGGATTGAGCTTCCGGATGGCGCTGACGCCGGTGGCGGTGCTGCGGCTCGACTGGGGCGACCGATGGACCACCGGCAATTACGATGGTTACGGCCTCGGGTTGGTCGGCAAGCGGTTCGTCAGCTTCTTCTTCGGATATAACTACTGATGGGACAACGAGTTCTGCTTGACCGCCCGGCCGCACTTTTCTATCTTGGGCTGGTGTTGGCGGGGTGTGCGCCGCGGCCTGCAGCAGTGGTCCCGGAGGTGATGACCCCGGTGTCGCTCGATTCAGTGGCGACGTGGACCCGGGCCTCGGTGCCCGCGGGCCGATGGCTCCATCGCTTCAAGTGGCAGTACCAGGATGATCGGAGCGCCGCTGGCGGGCGCGGCAGTGCCCACATCGCGGGGCCCGACTCGATCCGCTTCGATGTGGCGGGCCCGCTGGGAGCGAGCCCGGCCGCAGCGATGGTGGTCGGCGATTCCGCCCGCTGGGTGCGACCCGAGGACGCGATCCACAAGCTGGTGCCAAGTTACCCGCTGATGTGGGCCGTCTTCGGGGTGGCCCGGATCCCCGACGGCGCCACGCTGTCGCTGGCCGGGCGGGCCGGGGACGCCGAGGTCTGGCGGGCCGTGGCCGGGACGGACACGATCGACTGGGCCCGCTCGGCAGGTCGGCTGGTGTCGGAGGTGCGCCGGGGCGGCCAGGTCGTCGGGCGGGCCGACGCCCGCTTCGGGCCCGACGGTCGCCTCCGCTCCGCCCGATTGACGATGCCGACGGTCCCGGCGCGGCTGGACCTGACCTTCACGCTGAGCGATGCCCCTGCGCGCTTTCCTCCGGACGTCTGGCGCCCTCGCGAGCCTTAGCGCCGCACTGTGCCTCTCGGGTTGCCTCTACGGCTTCAGTGGCGGCGGCCTGCCGAACGACATCCGCACGGTCGCCGTACTCCCGTTCGACAACCTCACCTCCGATCCCACGCTGACCCAGGACGTGAACATCGCCGTCCGCAACGCGATGGAGCAGAACCTGGGCCTCCGCCAGGCGGGCGTCGACCAGGCCGATGCGCTCGTCCGCGGCACCATCACCCGGTATGAGCCCGACGTCCCCGTGGCCTATACCGGCACGGCCCAGAACCAGGTGGCCGTCACCAAGCGCCTGGTGCAGATCACGGTGTCGATCGAGATCCTCGACCAGAAACAGAACAAGACGCTCTGGCAACGGAGCGGGCTGACCGTCGAAGGCGATTACGATCCCGGGCGCGAGCAGGATGGCCGCAAGAAGGCGCTCGACCAGCTGGTGAACAACCTCGTCGAGGGAGCGCAGTCCCAATGGTGAGCGGTCGGCGGGGGTCGAGTTCCTCGGGGTGCCTCTTTTCGCTGGTGCTCTTCGGGGCGGCGCTGTACTTCGGCATCCCGATCGCCGGGGTGTACATCCGGTACTACCAGCTCACCGACGAGATCCATTCGGCCGCCCGGCTGGCGCCGAGCATCACCGACGCCACCATCAAGCGGCGCATCACCGACAAGGCCGACGACCTCTCCCTGCCGAACGACGTCGTGAAGAACCTGCGCATCCGCCGGACCGGCGGCGTCGACGCGCGGATCACGATCGAGACGCAGTACAGCGAGACCGTCACCCTCCAGTTCTTCTCCCACACCTTCACGTTCAAGCCGAGGGCGGAGGAGCCGCTGTGATGGCGGCGGGGGCGGGGACCTCGGTCCCCGCCGTCCTGGCCACCCTCGCGCTCATCCTGGTCGCCGCCAAGCTCCTCGGCGAGGGCGCGGAACGGATCGGCCAGCCCGCGGTGCTCGGCGAGCTGGTGGCCGGCATCCTCCTCGGCGCCCTCGGCCTCATCCCCGCCGAGTCGACGCCGGCGGGGTCATTCGTCCACCTCCTTGCCGAGGTGGGCGTCGTGCTGCTGCTGTTCGAGATCGGCCTCGAGACCGACCTCAAGGAGATGTTCCGTGTCGGCACCGCCGCGACATCCGTGGCGGTGGCGGGCGTGCTTGTCCCGTTCGGCCTGGGGTACCTCTATTGGGCCCACG
>DATIEF010000128.1:0-2353 GCA_035455865.1 Gemmatimonadales bacterium
GTGTTTTGCCGCGTGGGTGAGCGGCGCGCCGGCCCTGGCCCGGGCGATGGCCCGCGCCCTCTCCGCCCCTCGCACCAAGGCGCCCGGCATCCGGGCAAGGATTTCGGCGCTCGCCACCGGGCGGCGCAAAGGGAAGGCACGCATGGACCCCATTCAGCTCATCCTCGCCGCGGTCACCGCCGCGTCGCAGGCGGACGATCCGAAAGCAGCGCTCGACACGCTGATCGCGGAGATCAAGACCATCGCGGGAGGTGCTGGCGGGGTCGAGCCCGACGGCGACGAGGCGCGCAAGCCCGATCAGGGTAGCGGCGCGGGAGGCGACGACATGGAGACCGAGGAGGAGCGCAAGGCCAAGGGCGGCGCGGGGGCGCCCCCGGCGCAGGCCCAGCCGGCGCCCGATGCCACGGGGTACGGCCGGCAGGCGGCCCGCAAGGTGAGCGAGCTGGAGTCACGGGCCCGCAGGGCCGCCGACTCCGCCACCGGGATCGCGGTGCGCGCCCGGCTGCGCGAGCTCGAGACCGTGGACGGCGTGAAGTTCCCCGAGAACCTCCGCCTCCGCCTGTCGAAGATGACCGACCTCGACACCTTCGAGCGGGACGTCGAGATGTTCACCGCCGGCCGCGCCAGCGTCCAGCCGGGCAACACGCGCGCTCGCAGCGGCCAGGAGGCCAAGAGCGCCCCGGCCGCCGCCGCCGAGGGCAGCGACCCCGCCGTCGACGAGGCCACGCTCAAGGGCGAGGGCCACAACGCGAGCTTCATCCGGCACTACCAGGAGGAGCACGCCGCGAATCCCGAGGCCGCCAAGCACACCCTGACCGCCGCCCGCCGCGCCCGCACGCAGGGCGACCCGGCCAGCCCGTGGAAGCGGCCCGCGACGACCAACGGCGCCGCCCAGGGGAGGAGCTGACCATGACCGCCCTCTCCGGCCCCGTCGGCGCCCTCCGGGAGACCATCCCCGGGGGCAGCGTCTACACCCTCCAGGCGCGCCCCTCGACCACGTTCCGCAAGGGCGCGATCGTCGTGGCCCGCATCGGGTCCAACCTCGTGGAGGTCCCGCTCTCGGCGGCTCCCCGGACGGACCTCGTGGCCCTCGGCGTCGTGCGCGCCACCAACGCCTACACGTCCGACAGCGCGACGGACAGCGGCGGCGGGGCCATCGACGCGAACAGCCAGCCCGAGAACATCACCGCCGACTCGGGGGTCAAGGGCTGGTTCTCCACCGCGGCGAGCGGCGCGAACAAGATCACCGACGCGATGCGCGGCCAGTACGCCTACGCCTACGACGACGACACCTGGTACGCCACCGACAACGGGGGCACCCTCTCGGCCCGCGCCTACGTGGACAGCGTGAGGGCCGACGGGCGCGTCGCCGTGCGCTTCGACCCCCCTCGGCTCACCCCCGCCGGCTTCGGCCCCGCGGCGTCGCAGTCCCCGCCCTTCGTCGCCCGCGGCGTGCTGACCACCCTCGGCGCCAACACCGGCACCACCACGGGCACCCTCACCATCACCGCGACCGGCGCGCTCTCGACCGTGCTCGACGGGCTCACCCCGGCCGCCGGTGACGTGGTGTTCATCCCCGAGGGGACCACCAACCTCGCCGCCGACTCCGATGCCGGGCCCTACGAGGTGCTCAACCCGGGCGCGACGGGCGTCTCCCCGGTGCTCACCCGCCCCGCGTGGTGGAAGACCGGCGCGCCCATCCCCGAGGCCG
Organism: Gemmatimonadales bacterium; assembly: GCA_035455865.1. Lineage (GTDB taxonomy): Bacteria > Gemmatimonadota > Gemmatimonadetes > Gemmatimonadales > GWC2-71-9 > CAMLHU01. The sequence goes on from DATIEF010000128.1 coordinate 1,712, forward strand.
CCGAGATCAAGATCGGCGCCGGCGGCACGCTCTACCCGAACACCGTCTGGTTCACGTCGGCGGTCAAGGGCAAGCTGATCGACACGGACTCGGCCGCGTGGTTCCCCCGCAAGGTGATCCAGCAGGTGACGCTTTCCAGCGGGTTCAAGGCGATCACCAACGTCCCGATCCGCGACGTCACCAAGGTGGCCGTGACCGCCACCATGATCACCGGCGGCACGCCCGCGGCTTCCACCACGAGCTACCAGACGAAGAGCAGCGCGGCCGGCATCGTCGCCGGCAAGCTCGGGTCCGGCGTCTCGGCCACCGTCGAAGCGCAGTCGGTCGCCGGGACCATCGTCAACACCGACGCCGCGAAGCTCAACGTCTCGATCGAGAACCTGTGAGGAGCTGAAAGAACACCATGGCCGTTTTCACCCCCCTCACGCAGTTCTCCGGCTCCGCGCAATACGCGGTCCACACCTACATGGGCGCGTTCGGCGCCATGCCGATCGTCGTCCCCATCGAGCCGTGGTGGGATCCCGGCGGGCGCACCTGGGTCATGCCCGGCGCGAAGCTCCTCAACGACGTCAACATCCCCCTGCCGTCGTCCCCCGGCCTCTCTCCCTTCGAGGGGCGGTGGGTCTTCAAAGAGGGCGCCAA
>DATIEF010000129.1:0-14108 GCA_035455865.1 Gemmatimonadales bacterium
GCGGCGGCGGTGCGGCCCTCGCTCGCGCTGGTATTCGTCATCATCGGTGCGGTCGGCTGGGCGGGGCTCGCCCGGCTGGTCCGGGGCCAGGTGCTGGTGCTCCGGAGCGCGGAGTACGTCCTCGCGGCGCGCGCCCTCGGCGCCAGCGACCGCCGGGTGCTCTGGCGCCACCTGCTCCCCAATGTGGCCGCGCCGGTCCTGGTGGCCGCCACCCTCGGCATCGCCGGCGCGATGATGGCGGAGGCGGCGCTCTCGGTCCTCGGGCTCGGGGCACAGCCGCCGACGCCGAGCTGGGGCGCGATGGTGGCAGATGGACGGGACCTGCTGCGCGTGGCGCCGTGGGTGTCGGTGGCGCCGGGCGCCGCGATCGGAGTCGCGGTGCTCGCATTCAACCTCGTCGGCGACGGGCTCCGCCAGGCGTTCGGCGGACGGCCCGGCCAGGGATGACCATGGACCAGGACCTGCGGGACCTCCGGCGGACCGAATTCCCCTGGGCGGACGCGACCACCTACCTCAACCACGCGAGCACCGGTCCGCTCCCGGAGCGCACGCGCGCCGTGCTCGATGCCTGGAACCGGCGCCGCACGATGCCGTTCACGCTGCCGGACACCGAGCTCTTCGCCGTGTTCACCGCGGCCCGGGCGCTCGCCGCGCGCCTCGTCAACGCCCACGCCGACGAGATCGCGCTCGCCACGAACACCACCTGGGGGCTGGCGCTCGCCGCGGCGGCGCTCCCCCTCGGCGCCGGCGACGTGGTCCTGGCGAGCGACAAGGAATTCCCGGCCAACGTCTACCCCTGGCTCCTCCAGCAGGATCGGGGCGTGCGGCTCGAGCTCGTGCCCACCACCGCGCAGGGATGGCCGGACGAAGCGGCGCTCCTCCAGCGGCTCGAGAGCCCCGAGGTCAAGGCCGTGGCCGTCTCGCTGGTCCAGTTCAGCAACGGCTACCGGGCCGACCTGGCCGCGCTCTCCGCCGCGACGCGCCGGCTCGGCAAGTACCTCGTGGTCGACGGGATCCAGGCCCTGGGGCAGGTGCCGGTCGACCTCCAGGCCACGCCGGTCGACATCCTCTCCTGCGGCGGGCAGAAGTGGCTCCTCTCCGGCTGGGGCTCGGGGTTCACCTACGTCCGGCGTGAGCTGATCGGTCGGCTCCGGCCCGCGATGACCGGATGGATGGCGTTCGAGGGGACCGACGACTTCTCGAGGCTCACCGCGTACGATCCGCGGCTCCGGAACGACGCGCGCCGGTTCGAACTCATCACCCTCCCGTTCCACGACCTGGCGGGGTTCAACACGTCGGTCGAGATGCTGCTCGGCGTGGGGATCGACCGGATCGCGGGCCACCTGACGGCGCTGCACGCTCCGGTCATCGCGGCGGCGGAACGGAGCGGCGCGCGGGTCACCTCGCCCCGCGGGGCGCACGGATCGGGGATCCTCTGCGTGGCGCCGCGCGACCTCGACGGCGCCTTTGCCCGGCTCAAGGCCGCAGGGGTGTACGCATCGCTCCGGGAAGGCGCCATCCGGCTGTCACCGCACTTCTACACGACGCCGGAGGAGATGGAGCGGGTGGCGGGGATATTGGAGGGGAAAAGGTGAGAGGTGAGGCGTAAGACGTGAGAGGTGAGACGTGAGAGGTGAGGAGGGGATGAGCGGAGGAGGGGACAGGGGAGAGAACGGAGGGAGCGAACGGCGTCATCCTGAGGGGAGCGAAGGATCGGCCGGCTGGTCAGCCGGCGACGAGCATCGCGTAGTGCTTCTTTCCCTTCTGCAGCAGGACAAAACGTCCGGCCAGGAGGTCGGTGGCGCCGAGTGAGCGGTTGCCGTCGGCCTTCTGGCCGTTCACCGAGTAGGACCGCTGCTCGAGGCCGCGGCGCGCTTCCGCCTTGGTGGCGGCGAGGCCGCCCGCCACCAGTGCATCCACGAGCGGCATCCCGCCCGTCAGCGCTGACGCCGTGACCCGGTGCACCGGGATCTCGTCGGCCAGGACGGCCAGCACCTCGCCGGTGGCGGTCGCGATGTCCTGGCCGCCGAAGAGGACCTCGCTGGCGGCGGCCACGCGGTCGGCGGTCTCCCGGCCGTGCACCAGCGCCGTCACCTCCGCGGCCAGGCGGCGCTGTCCCTCGCGCTTCCCCGGATCGGCGCGGTGCCGCTGTCCGATCGCCGCGATCCCGTCGAGCGGCAGGAAGGTGAAGAGCTTGAGGAAGCGCTCGACGTCGGCGTCCTCCTGGTTGAGCCAGAACTGGTAGAACTTGTACGGGCTGGTCTTCGCCGGGTCGAGCCAGACGTTGCCGTCCTCGCTCTTGCCGAACTTGGCGCCCGAGCCGGTGGTGAGGAGCGGGAAGACGAGGCCGTGCACCTGCTGACCCTCGCGGCGCGAGATGAGCTCGCAGCCGGCGGTGATGTTGCCCCACTGGTCGCTCCCGCCCACCTGGAGTTCACACCCCTCGTGCCGGTGCAGGTGCCAGAAGTCGTGCGCCTGGGCCAGCATGTAGGTGAACTCGGTGAAGGAGATCCCCGTCTCCATCCGGCTCTTCACCGACTCCTTCTGGAGCATGTAGCTGACGGTGAAGTGCTTGCCCACGTCGCGCAGAAAGTCGACCAGCCGGAGCTCGCCGAGCCACTCGAGGTTGTTGCGCACCCGCGCGCCGTGCTTCCCCTCGAACGACACGAACCGCCGGAGCTGGGCCTCGATCCCCCGCGCGTTCGCCACCACCTGGGCCGTATCGAGCATCGGGCGCTCGGCGCGCTTTCCGCTCGGGTCGCCGATCAGCCCCGTCCCCCCGCCGACCAGGACGATCGGCGTCCCGCCGGCGCGCTGCAGCCACGCCAGGCCCATCACCGGCACCAGGTTGCCCACGTGGAGCGAATCCGACGTCGGGTCGAACCCCGCGTAGCCGATGACCGGGCCCCGGGCCAAGCGCTCCTCGAGCCCGGGGGTCAGGTCGGCCACGAATCCACGCGCGGTGAGCTCGGCAAGGAGGGCGGTCATGCGGGGAATCTACGAGGATGGAGTGAGAAGTGAAAAGTGAAGAGGGAAGAGGGAAGAGTGAAGAGGGAAAAGGGAAAAGGGAAAAGCGAAAAGGGGAACAGGGAACAGCGGACAGGGGACAGGGAACAGGGGACAGGGAGCCGGGCGCGACTTGCTCGATCTCCCGCTGCTGCCGCCGCAATCCCATCTGTCATTGTGCACGTCTCGCTTGGCCTTTCCCGCGCCTCACCTCTCCCGTCTCCTTCGCCCCCTTCTCCTGCTCCTTCTCCTCCTCTCCTCCTCTTCTCCCTCTCCCTCTCCTTCTCCTTTTCCTTCTCCATCTCCTTTTCCCCGCCCGCACCCCCGGCTAGTATTCGACCATGCCCTCCCGCGTCATCCGCCAGCTGCTCCGCTGGTGGCACACCCCCGTCATCCGGCGCTGGACCCTCACGGCGGCGTTCTCCGCGCTCGGGTTCGGCGTTGCGCTCGGCTGGGGATCGTGGGCGCGCGCCTGCCTCAACAACGCCTGTCCGTCGGTGGCGGGGCTCGGCGGGTACAGCGCCGACCAGGCATCCAAGGTCTACGCGGCCGACGGCCGGCTCGTCACCGACTTCGGGCTCCAGCGACGGACGGTCATCTCACTGAGCCAGATGTCCCCCGCGGTCATCGCCGCGTTCCTGGCCACCGAGGACAAGCGGTTCTACCAGCACCACGGCATCGACTGGATCCGGGTGTTCGGCGCCATCAAGGACATCCTGATCGAGCGCCGGATCGCGGGCGGCGCGTCGACGATCACGATGCAGCTGGCCGGCAACCTCTGGCCCGAGGAGATCAACCGCAGCGACCGCTCCTTCCGGCGCAAGCTGCGGGAGGCCCAGGTGGCCATGGAGCTCGAGCGCACCTATCCCAAGGACAAGATCCTCGAGCTCTACCTCAACCAGATCGATCTCGGCAACCGCGCCTTCGGCGTCGAGGCGGCGGCCCAGCGCTACTTCGGCAAGTCTGCCCGCGACCTCAACGTGGCGGAGGCCGCCACCCTCGCAGCGCTCCCCAAGAGCCCGGCGTACTACAACCCCCGCCGCCACCGGCTGCACGCCATCGAGCGGCGCAACACCATCATCAACCTCCTGCGCGACAACGGCTACCTCACCGCCGACGAGGCGGAGCGGTGGAAGGCATACCCGCTGGTGCTGTCGAACCGCTCCGACTTCAGCGAGGTGGCGCCGTACTTCACCGAGTACGTCCGCCAGCTGATGGAAGCGCGCTTCGGCCCCGACCTCTACACGTCGGGGTACCGGATCCACACCACGCTCGACCTCGACATCCAGCTCGCGGCGGAGCGCTCCCTCGAGGCCCAGCTCGAGGCGATCGAGAACGGCCAGTACGGGCCCTACCACCACGAGACCTACGCCCAGTACCTCCAGGAAAAGGCCGACAAGGGCGACGCCAACCAGGAGGGCCCGAGCTATTCGCCCTACCTGCAGGGCCTCTCGGTGGTGCTCGAGGCCAAGACCGGCAACATCCTCGCGATGGTGGGCGGGCGCGACTTCGACGACAGCAAGTACAACCGCGCGGTGAACGCCCGGCGCCAGCCCGGTTCGACCTTCAAGCCGTTCGTCTATTCCGCCGCCCTCCGCGCCGGGCACCCGCTGTCGGAGATCCTGGTCGACGAGCCGCTCAGCGTCCCGATGGGCCCCACCGAGCCGCCGTGGGAGCCGCAGAACTACGACCAGACCTTCCGCGGCCCGATGACGCTCCGACAGGCGCTCACGATGTCGGACAACATCGTGACGATCCGCCTGGGGATGGAAGAGCTGGGCGAGCAGGCGGTCATCGCCGAGGCCACCAAGTTCGGCATCACCACCAAGATCCCGAACGTGCCCTCGATCCACATCGGCTCGGCCGACGTGCAGCCGCTCGAGATGATCTCGGCCTATACCGCCTTCGCCAACATGGGCGAGCGCAGCGTGCCGAACCCGATCCTCTGGGTCGAGGACAAGGACGGCAACATCGTCTGGCGCCCGCAGGCCCAGCTCAAGCCGGTCATGGACTCCGACCAGGCGTGGCTGATGGTCGACGTGATGCGCGACGTCCTCCGTAACCCGATGGGCAGCGCCCACCAGGCCTGGCTCGACGCCAACCTCGACCTGCCGGCGGCCGGAAAGACCGGCACCACCGACGACGGCACCGACGTCTGGTTCATCGGCTACACGCCCGACCTGGTGGCGGGCGTCTGGATGGGGCTCGACAAGCCGGATCGCATCAAGAACGGCGCGGCCGGCGGCATCCTGGCGGCCCCGGCCTGGATGGCCATGATGAAGGACATCTACCAGCGCCGCGCCGTCCCCCAGGATCCGTGGCCCCGGCCGCCCGACCTGACCTTCGCCGAGATCGACCGGCAGTCGGGGGAACGGGCGCTGCCCTTCTGCCCGACCGAGAACCGGTTCGTCGAGTCGTACCTCCCCGGCACGGAGCCCAAGACGTACTGCCACCTGCACGCCTTCAATCCGATCGGCGGTGGCACGCCGCAGTACCCGGGCCAGAACTGATCGCGTGACCGGCCCCGTCCTCCGCGCCGGCTGGGTGGTCCCGATGGCGGGGCCGCCGATCGAGGGCGGGGAGGTCGTCATCGACGGCGACGGCAGGATCGGCGCCGTCCGCCCGTCGGAGCGCCAGCCCGCCCATCCCACCGACCGGTGGGCCCTCCTCCCCGGCCTGGTCAACGCCCACACCCACCTCGAACTCACCGGCTTCGACGGCCTGGTCGGCGACGCCGACTTCGCCGATTGGATCCCGCACATCATCCGGCTCAAGGCCGCGCGCTCCGCGGCCGAGTTCCTCGAGGCCGCCCGCCGGGGGATCCGCGACTCGTGGGCGATGGGCGTCACCACCGTGGCCGATTGCGGCGACTCCGGCGCCGTCATCCAGGCGCTCCACGAACTCGGCGCCAGCGGCATCGCCTACCACGAGGTCTTCGGGCCCGACCCGGCCGACGCCCCGGCACAATTCGCCGCCTGGTCCGCCCGGATGCGGGAGCTCCGCCGTTTCGAGTCGGTGCGCGTCACCCTCGGCGCATCGCCCCACGCCCCGTACACCGTGAGCGGCGAACTCTACCGGCTCGCCGCGGCCTGGGCCCGCGCTGAAGGGATGCCGCTGGCCGTGCACATCGCCGAGGCGGCCGACGAGTCGGCGCTGCTCCGGGACGGGACCGGCGGCTTCGCCGAGGCGTGGCGGCGGCGCGGTGTGCCGATCCCCGAGGCACGGTGCTCGCCGGTCGAGTGGCTCGACCGCCACGGCGTCTTCGGGCCTGACACCACCGCCATCCATGCGGTCCGGGTGGACGCGGCGGACGTGGCCACCCTCGCGCGGCGGGGGTGCGGCGTGGCACATTGTCCCCGGTCCAACCGCCGCCACGGCCACGGCGATGCGCCGCTCCCGCTCCTCCTGGCGTCCATCGAGCGCCTCGGGGTGGGGACCGACTCGGTCGCCAGCGTGTCGCCCCTGGACCTCCTGGCGGAGGCACGCGCGGCCCGCACCCTCGGCGGGCTCACGGCGGAACGGGCGCTGGAACTCGTGACCGTCGGCGCCGCGCGGGCCATCGGGCTCGGGCGAGACGTCGGGACACTCGAGGCGGGGAAGTGGGGCGACGCCGTCGCGATCCGCCTGCCGGAGGGCACCGGCCGCGACCGGGTCCACGAAGCCGTCCTCGAAAGTTCACCGGCCGATGTCGCCTGTACGTGGGTCTCCGGCCGCCTGGTCCACGGGGCGTGAGTCGTGGGTCGTGGGTCGTGGGTCGTGAGTCGTGGGTCGTGGGTCGTGGGTCATTGGTCGTTGGTCGTTACCTTCGCGAAGCCCGAAGCCCGAAGCCCGAAGCGCTAATCCCTGAGCCCGGAGTACCGAGCCCCGACCTGTGATGAAGACCCGACGCCACGCCCTCATCCTCCGCGTCATCTCCGAGGAGCGGATCGAGAACCAGGACCGCCTCCGCTCCGCGCTGGCGCGCCACGGCGTCGACGTCACCCAGGCGACGCTCTCCCGGGACCTGCGCGAGCTCGGCCTGGTCAAGCTGTCGGATCCCGCCGGCGGCGGGTTCTATGCCCGCCCGGAGGACTCCACCCCGCGGCCGCCGCTGGAAAAGCTGCTGCCGGCGCTCCTCCTGTCGGTGGACGGTGTGGGCCCGTTGGTAGTGCTCAAGACCGCGGCGGGGGCGGCCGGCGCGGTGACGGCGGCGCTCGACCAGGCGGGGTGGGAGGACGTGATCGGGACGATCGCCGGGGATGACACCATCCTGGTCGTGACCCGGAGCGAACGCGCCCGGATGGGCGTGGCCGAGCGCCTCAAGGCCATCATCCGGTAGCGCGCACCGCGTCCGGCGGGTTCCCCTTGCCCGCCGGAAGTACCGCCGTTACGCTACAAGGCAAGTGGTTATCGCCCTTGAGGTTGAGTCCACGAGGAGGATCGGGGTGCGCTGCCTCGCGTTGAATGCGTCGTTCGAACCGCTGACCATGGTGCCGGTCCGCCGGGCGCTCCGTCTTGTCATCGAGGGCAAGGCCGAGGTCGTCGAGGCGGACCGGCATGAGGTCATTCGCAGCGAGCGCCTGACGTTGCCGAGGCCGTCGATCATCCGCCTGGTCAAGTTCGTGCACGTGCCGCGCCGGTTCCGCCGCCAGGTCACCAACACGTTCCTCTTCGCCCGCGACAACTACAGCTGCCAGTACTGCCAGCGGACCCAGGCGCAGCTCCGGCCGCGCGAGTGCCTGACGCGCGACCACCTCGTGCCGCTCTCACGCGGCGGCGGGAACGAGTGGACCAACGTCGTGACGGCGTGCAGCAGCTGCAACACCCGCAAGGGGAACCACCTGCCGGAGGAGTGCGGGATGCACCCGCACTCCGTGCCGCACGAGCCGCACTTCGTGCACCTCGCCTGGGCGGTGCGGAGCCTCACGCCCATCCAGTCGAAGTACATCCGGCTCTTCTACGGGCCGGAGGCGCTCCGGGCGCTCGGCGGACGCTGAGCGTGCCGGGTGGTGCCGCCCGGCGGCAGTACGGCGTCCTCTCGCCCGGCCGGGCGGGCGATTTCCTCCTCACCACCGGCCTCTTCAACGCCATCAAGGCCCACGACCCCGACATCGAACTGACGGTGGTCGTGGGCCCGCGCGCGGGCGGCATGGCGCGCGCGCACCCGGCCATCGACCGGGTGCTCGTCTTCGACCGCCATCCCCTGCGGATCCTGCCGTTCTTCTTCCGCCTGCGCGACCGGGTCTTCGACGCCTGGCTCGATCCCAAGGATCATTTCAGCCGGAACCAGACCCTCATCGCGCAGGCGGTGCGCGCGCAGGTGAAGGTCGGGTTCAACCGCCCCGGCGGCGGACCCTTCCAGCTGCTCGTGCGCCCTCCGACCGACCCCATGCGGCACTTCAGCGAGATGATGATGGCGCCGCTCGACCTCCTGGGCGTGCCCTGGACCAGGCCGCCCCGGCTCTCGATCGGCGTGCCCGAGGCCGCCGAGGCGCGGGCCGCCGGCGTTGTCGGCGCCCGTGCGCCGTTCGAGGTGTTCGTGAACATCTCGGCGGGGCTCCCGATCCGGTACTGGACCGAGGCCAAGTGGATCGAGCTGCTGCCGCGGCTCGCGGCCGAGCGCAGCACCCGGTTCTGGCTGAGCGCGGCGCCGGAGGACCGGGAGGCGGCCGCCCGCATCGAGCAGGCCGTGTCGGCCAAAGGGGTCCAGGTGCGGCGGACGCCGGCGGGCTCGATCCTCGACGTGGCGGCGCTGGTGCGGCGGATGGATGCGGTGCTCACGGTGGACACCTCGATCGTGCACCTGGCGGCCATCTTCGACCGTCCGATCGTGGCGCTCTATCGCGACAAGCGCCCCGAGTGCGACCAGTTCCGGCCCCTCAGCACGCGCCAGCGGGTGCTGTTCAGTTCACCGGGCGGGCTGGTGGCCGAGATCGAGGTCCAGGACGTGGCACGGGCGTGGCGGGAGCTGCTCAGCGGACTTTGAAGGTCGAGGACTGCTTTTCCAGGCGGAGGTTCGGCAGCCCCGCCACCTGCAGCAGGATCCGCCGGACCCCCCGGGAGATGGCGCTGCCCACCTGCTCGTTCCCCGTCGCGGCGGGGCCCACGTCGCCCTGCAGGAAATTCTCCAGTTCCTTGATGTCGGTGTCGGAGAGCGTCGAGATGTCGAGCGCCACGGCGTAGTAATACTCGCCGGCGCTCGTGGGCTGGATGGCGATCCGCGTCAGCCGCCGGAGCCCCCCGACCAGCGCCGCGCGGTCGGCGTAATGGTCGACCCGGGTGTTGCGCACGTCGACCGTGGCCACCGTGTACTGGTCGAGCAGCGGCTCGTGCCGGATGACCACGTCCCACTCCACCGACCGCTCGAAGGCGTCGAACCAGGAGGGTCGTGAGCGCCAGAGTTCCAGCCGGTAGTGCAGCCGGATCGGGAACTCCGAGCTCAGCATCGTCTCGATGCGGGGGTCGTCGAGCAGGTGGTCCGTGCGCAGGATCGCCTGCCGGGTGCCGTTCGCGGCGGTGTCCGGCGTCAGGGCCACGTCGAGCGTCACCCGCGCGTCCTGCGCCCGCGCGGCGGGCGCGAGCAGGACGAGCGACAGCGCCACCATCCAGGCGGTGCGCCGCATCTAGAAGCGCTGCTGCAGGCGGATGGAGAACTGCACCGGCTGCCCGTTGGCGAACCCCTTGGCCAGGTAGGCGCCGATCCCGCCGGCGTCGATGCCGACCCCGATGTCCGCCTTCCATTCGCGGAACGCCGGGATCCGGTCATTGGGGACCCGGCCCGGGCCGGCACCGGTGAGCCACGCCTTGCCGGCGTCGGTGAACACGACGAGGTCGGCCTCGCCCAGCCCGAAGGCGCGGTCGAGCTCGGGATGCGCCTTGTCGCGATAGTGCCAGAGGAGCCCGAAGTGGACCCGGCTCCGGAGCTCGACCTGCGCGGCGAGCATCCGGTCGCAGAGGGCGGGGACCGCCGGGTCGGCGTACCCGCCGGCGGCGCAGTTGACGGCGCGGAAATCATAGCCCGGCAGCACGTCCGGGCCGCCCAGCGCCACCCGGCGCTGCATCGGCAGCGGATCGCCGCCGACCCAGCCGTCCCCCAGCACCCGGGCGTTGAGGCGCATGTCGGGCGTGAGCCGGTCGTACACCCGGGCGTCGAACCAGAGGCGGCTGAACGCATACGACCCGTCGGTGGGGATGGATCCGCGGATCGCGCTCGGCAGCGAGAGCGGCGCCACATTGCGGCTCGAGCTCCGCTCCAGGCGGCCCCGGAGCCACCAGCCCGAGCTGGGGCGCTGCTCCTGGTTGCGGTCGTCGAACTCGATGCCGATCCCGACGGTGTTGTAGCGGCCGTCGTCGATCAGCGGGTTGGGCCGCCACGGCTGGTCGCTCCGGAAGAGCGACCAGGCGGTGGCGTTCCTCACCGAGCGCTGGCGCTCGGTGCGGGCGCCGACGTCGAGGCGGAAGTCGGGGCCGAAGTGGCTGAAGACGTAGCCGCCGATCCCCTCGTTGATGTAGTAGTCCCGGTAGTCGCGCCGCAGCAGCAGCGCCGACCAGCCGTCCTCCGACCGGGAGAGCGGCTGGTCCTCGATGGAGGCCGCGGTCTGCGAGGCGCGGAACCCGAACCCGAACGCGTGGCGCTTGCGGATGCTCAGGTTCCACTCGGTGCTCGCGACGTAGCCCACGTCCTCCCGCAGGTTGGTCGGGTCGCCCGCGGTGCGGATGATGGCCTGGAGGTCGAGCCGGGCGGTGGTGCGCGGCCCGGCGATCCAGTCGAGCCGGGGCCCGAGGGTCACCGGCAGCCCCTCCACCCGGTTGTAGGTGCCGCCCGAGCTCAGGAACAGCGTGGTGCGCACCTGCCCCGTCTGGAAGGAGCGCTGCGCGCCGCCGAAGTCGAGGATCCCCTGGCGGCGCGCGCGGGCCTCGAGGTCGCCGCTCCCGCTCCGCGCCACCGGCGCCGCCTGGGTGAGCTGGTCCACCGAACCGCCGTGGACGCTCCCGGAGTCGGCCGAGAACGTCCCGCCGACCACCAGGATGTCGCCCCGCACGACACCGGTCGATGCCAGGTGCAGGTTCCCGTTGATGACCACGAGCGGACCCGCCACCTCGCCGGCGATCGTCACCGGCCCGCGCAGCACCGCGACAGCGCCGGTCATCCGCGCGCCCCTCGGCAGCACCACTTCCCCCTCCAGGCGGGTGGTGGCGCTGTCGTTGTAGAACGCGAGCAGGCGCTGGACCATGCCCGGAGGGAAGCCGGGGCGTTCGGCCGCCTGGTCCACCGGCGCGTCCGGGTTGATCACGATCACGCTGTCCTGTGCTGCCGCCCGCGTGGCCGGCGCCAACGCCGCCAGGACCAGGAACCCGACCGTCAGATGTCTCCGCATGCGCGCACTCCGCTGGATTCGACCTTACGCCCGCCGCCCGGCCTCCCCCCCATCCCACCGACCCTCCCTCCTCACCCCTCACCTCTCACGTCTCACCTCTCACCGCTCACCGCTCACCTCTCACCTCTTACCTCTTACCTCTCACCTCTCACCCTTCCCCCCTTCTCACTTCTTACTTCTCACTTTTCACTTCTACAACCCCAGCCGCCGCATCCGCCGATACAGGTTGGCCCGGTCGGTGCGGAGCTGGCGCGCGGCCTCGGCCACGTTGCCGCCGGCCCGCGCGATGGCCGCACCGATCAGCTCCCGCTCGTAGGCATCGAGCGATTCGGTGAGTGGAAGCCCCGCGCTGTCCGCCGCGGCCGCCGCAGTGATCAGCGGTGCCCCGCCCGCGGGGATGACCTGCCGCACCGCTTCGAGCCCGATCCCTGCGGCGCCGCCCCCCAGGATCAGCAGCCGCTCCACCACGTTGGCGAGCTCCCGGATGTTGCCGGGCCAGCTGTACCGCCGCAGCGCTTCCAGGGCCTCCGCACTGAACGCCGGCGGCTGCCGCGGCCGGAGCCGATGCGTGAAGTGGCTCACCAGCGCCGGGATGTCCTCGGCACGGTCCCGCAACGGCGGCAGCTCGATGGGGAAGACGTTGAGCCGGAAATAGAGGTCCTCACGGAAGGCGCCCGTGGCCACCGCCTGGTCGAGCTTCTTGTTGGTGGCCGCCAGCACCCGGACGTCCACCCGCTCGCCCCGCTCGGCGCCGAGCCGCTGCAGCTCGCCGGTCTCGAGGACGCGCAGGAGCTTTGCCTGCGCCTCGGGATGGAGGTCGCCCACCTCGTCGAGGAAGATCGTGCCGCGGTCGGCGAGGGAGAACCGGCCGAGCCGGCGGTCGCTGGCGCCGGTGAAGGCGCCCTTCTCGTGCCCGAAGAGCTCCGATTCCACCAGGTCGCGCGGGATCGCGGCGCAGTTGACCGGGATGAACGCCTGGCGCGACCGGCGGCTGGCCCGGTGGATCGCGAGGGCCACCAGCTCCTTGCCGGTGCCGGATTCGCCGGTGATGAGCACCCGCGCGTCGGTGGGCGCCACCTGCGCCACCAATGACCGGACGCGTCCGAGGCCGGCGCTCGAGCCGACCAGCTCGCCGTCGAGCGCCAGCGCCGCGCGAAGCGTCCGGTTCTCCACCTGGGTGCGGCGGAGTTCGAGCGCCGAGCGGAGCGTCACCAGCGCCGATTCGGGGGAGAGCGGCTTCTCCAGGAACTGGAACGCGCCGAGCTGGGTGGCGCGCACCGCGTCGGAGAGCTGCGCCTTGCCGCTCATCATGATGACCGGTGCGTCCACACCGCGCTCCCGGAGGGCCGCGAGCGTGGCCAGCCCGTCGGGGCCCGGCGGCATCATCAGGTCGAGGAACACGGCGTCGGGATCGACCGCGTCGACCGCGAGCAGCGCGGCGTTCCCGTTGCCCGCCTCGGCCACGTCGAACCCCTCGGAGCGGAGCAGGGCCCCGAGCATCCGGCGGATGTTCGCCTCGTCGTCGATCAGCAGTATCGTCGGCATCTCGGCTCGGTCGTGGTGATGGTCACGGGTCGCGCGTCAGCCGGCGCGTCCGTCGCTGGTCGCCGGCGGGCGCTCCCGCGGCAGCTCGACGACGAACGTCGCCCCGCCGCCGGGGGTGTCCTCCACCCACACGCGGCCGCCGTGCGCCTCGACGGTCTGGCGCACCATCGCGAGGCCCAGCCCGGTGCCTTCGCTCTTGGTGGTGACGTACGGCTGGAAGATCCGCTGGCGGTCCGCGGCGCGGACGCCGGGGCCCCGGTCGGAGATCCGCACGGTGGCGCCGCCATCGGCGGGTGCCACCGACACCCGCACCGGCCCGCGCCCGCCGGTGGCCTCGACGGCGTTCCGCAGGATGTTGCTGAACGCGCGCCGCAGCGGGTCGTAGTGGCCGGTGACGCGCGGCGTCGCGGGATCGGCCTTGATGCGGGCGTCCGCACCCGGCGGCACGCTGGTGCGCACCAGCTCGGCCAGGAGCTCGTTCAGGTCGACGTCAGCGGGCGGGCCCTCGGGCAGCCGGCCGAACTCCGCGAATTCCCGAGCCAGCTGCTCCAGCCGGGCCGACTCGGCCTGCAGCACCTCCAGCGCCTCCCGCTGGGTGTCGCCGGCGGAACGCTGGAGCTGGGTCACGGCAAAGCGCATCGGCGTGAGCGGATTCTTCATCTCGTGCGCCACCCGCCGCGCCACCTCCCGGAAGCTCCTGAGGCGCTCGGCCTCGAGTTCACGCTCGCGGGCGTCGCCGATCCGGTCGGCGAGCTCCCGGAGCGCCGTCCGGAGCGCCGTGAACTCGGGCGCGCCCTTCCGGGCCTGGTCGGGCGGGAGCGGCTCGCGTCGAAGGATGTGGCCGGTCCAACCGACCAGCTCGTCGATCGGGCGGCTGAGCTGTCGGGAGAGATGCCCTGCCAGGCGCGCGCCGCCGTAAAGGATGAGGCCGCCGAGCACCAGGATGACCACGGTGAGGGCGGCGCTCATCAGGCGGTTGTACGCCTCGTACTGCTGGACCCGGCTGAGGGCGGTGTTCATCGCCCGCGCGTGCGCGGCGAGTGCGATCCGCTCCGGGTGCGACAGCTTGGTCGAGTCGATGGTCTCAAGGAGCGTGCGGCCGGTGCGGCCGATCTCGGCCACGGCGGCGCGGTTGACCTGCCCGGAATCACCGCGGCGGAGCGTGAGCGCCCACCCCACCAGCACCAGCGTCGTGGGGAC
>DATIEF010000130.1:0-3161 GCA_035455865.1 Gemmatimonadales bacterium
TGATCGACCCGAACACGATGAGATAGCAGAGCGCCAGCACCGAGCGGCCGGTGACGGCCGCCGGGTCGAAGCGCCAGGCCCCGGGCATCACGGCGAAGAGCACGAGGAGGCCCACGCCGCCGGCCAGCATCTGGATGCCGGTGGCCATCGGCGAGGATGCGGGCCGGGGCGCGCCGCGGTGCTGGTAGATGGAACCAAGGGCCCAGGTGAGCGAGGCGATCGCGAGGACGACGGCCGCGACGGGACCGGAGCCGCCCGTTGCCGGACCGGTGCCGGCCAGCAGCGCCATCCCGCCGAGTCCGGCCACGAGTCCAAGGGTGGTGAGCCGCCCAGGTGCCCGTCCACCGGGGAGGACCCATTCGGCCACCACGGTCCACGCCGGCACCAGCGCGGCGAGGAGCGCAGTGAGCCCCGATGCGACATGCTGCTCGGCCCAGACCACGGCGCCATTCCCGCAGACGAGCATCAGCACGCCAGACACCGCCGCCGACCGCCATTCGGGCCGGGTGGGCCGAGGCACCCCGCGCAGGCGCGCCCACAGGTAGAGCGCACCGCCTGCGACGACGAACCGGGTCCCGGCCATCAGGAAGGGTGGAATGGAGCCGATGGCGTAGCGGATGGCGAGGTACGTCGAGCCCCAGACGAGGTAGACGGTGGCGAAGGCGAGCGTGATCCGCCAGGCAGGGATGGTGGTGCGCATGCGAAGGAGGATAATCACCGCTCCAACCCGGATCTTGCGCGGGCGGCCGCTTGCCGGGCGTCAGAGGACGTGGTAGTGTCCCGAGCGATGCCCGACCCCGCCGCTGACCCCGTCCTCGACCCATCGATGCTCGCCAACCTCCGCCGGATCGGCGGGCCGGCGGTGCTGACCCGCTTCATCGACACCTTCCTCGACTACGCTCCTGGGCGCCTGGCGGCGGCGGAGGACGCGTTGCGCGCCGGCGACGTGGCCGCGGTGGCGGCCGTGGCGCACGGCCTCATTTCGAGCGCCGGCCAGCTCGGCGCTGCGCAGCTGTCCGCGGCCTCGCGAGAGATCGAGGCCCTCGCGAGCGCCGGGGACCTCACGGCGGTCGCCCAACGCTCCCCCGCCTGGCGGCAGGCGTTCGATGCGGCGGTCACGGCGCTCCGCGCCACCCGGGCCGGGTCATGACCGACCTCCCGCGGGTGGCGGTGGTGGAGGACAATCCCGACAACCGGCTCCTCCTGCAGGCGCTCCTGGCCGACCGGTATGCCGTGGACGAGTACGAGAGCGGCCCCGCCGCGCTCGCCGGGTGCGCCGCCGCGCCGCCGCGGGTCATCCTGCTCGACATCTCCCTCCCCGGCATGGACGGGGCCGAGGTGCTGCGCCGCCTGCGGGACGACCCTGTCCTCGGACAGATCCCGGTCATAGCCCTCACGGCCCACGCGATGAGCGGCGACCGCGAGCGCTTCCTGGGGATGGGATTCGACGGATATGTGACCAAACCCATCATCGACGAGACCCTCCTCTACGGCGCGATCGTCCGGCTCCTCCCCGGGCGGCCCGAAGGCGCCTGATGCCCGACCACGCGGCCCGACGCCAGAGCCTCGGCTGGTTCGCCACCGGGATCGTGCTGCTCACGGTCACCGGCGTCATCACGTTCCGTAGCCTCGAGCAGTTCTCGGGTGCGGTGACCCTCGAGGGCCACACCTACGAGGTCATCGAGACGGCGTCGCAGTTCCGGACCGCGATCCGGACCGCGGAATCGAGCTCGCGGGGATATGCCCTCTCCGGCGCCCCGAGCCTTCGCGCGACGTACGAGCTCTCGAGGCGGCAAGCCGTCACGGCGCTGGACCGGCTGACCCTCCTCACGACCGACAATCCCGAACAGCAGGCGCGGCTCGATTCCCTGGCGCCGATCGTCCACGCCAAGCTCGGTTTCAGCGACGAACTCACCGGCCTTGGCGCCACGCCGGACGCCACTCGCCGGCTCTTTGCCACCGGGCGCGGCCAGCGACTGATGGATTCCATCGAGGCGCGGATCGCGACGGTGAGCAACGCCGAGCGCCACCTGCTCGACGTGCGGGGGGACGAGGCCGAGACCAGCGGCCGGGCGGCCATCGGCGTGGTGGTGGTCGGCGGGATGCTTGGCGTCCTCCTGATGCTGGCCGGGGCCCAGGCCGGCTGGAACGAGATCGCCGAGCGCCGACGCGTCGAGGAGCGCCTGGCGTTGGAGGGCGAGCGGCAGGCAGTGATCATCGAGGTACAGCAGGCCGTGGCGACGGCGCCGGCCGCCTCCGACGACCTGATGCGCCTCATCGCGGACCAGGTGATGCACCTGTTCGGGGCCGATGGCGCCGGCATCGCGCTGCAGGACGGCGGGGACGTGGTGTACCGGATGCTGGTGGGGATGCTGGCGCAGTTCCCGGGGCTCCGGCTCGGGATCGCCGGAAGCCTGGTGGGAAAGGTCTTTTCCACCGGGGTGCCGGCGCTGGTGCACGATGCGCACACCGACTCCGACATCGACCGCGCGCTCGCGGAACAGGTGGGTCTCCGCTCCGCCATCGCGCTCCCGCTCTCCCGCGGCGGCGTGACCATCGGCGTCCTGCACGTCGTGGCGCGCCGTCCCGGCGCCTTCGGCGACGATGAGCTCCGCGGCGCCCGGATCATGGCGGGGCTCCTCTCCGCGGCGTTCACCAACGCGGCGGCGTTCGAGGCCAACCAGCTCCTGCTGGCCGAACTGCGCCAGAGCCGCGATGCCGCGGAGGGCGCCAACCGGGCCAAGAGCCAGTTCCTGGCCACGATGAGCCACGAGCTCCGCACCCCGCTCAACTCGGTCATCGGGTTCTCCCGGCTGCTGCAGGGCAACCGGGCGGGGACACTGTCGGCGCAGGACCTCCAGTTCCTTTCGCGGATCGAACAGAACGGCATCCACCTGCTCCATCTCATCAATGACATCCTCGACCTCTCGAAGATCGAGGCCGGCAAGTTCGAGGTGCAGCTGGCGCCGACCGACCTGGTGGCGCTCATCCAGGACACGCTGGCGCAGGTGGGCGGCCAGCCGCGGCACGCGGAGGTGGAGCTCCGGGTCGACCTGCCCGACCGGGCCGATCCGGTCCTGGCCGACGCGGCCCGGCTCAAGCAGGTGCTCATCAACCTGGTGTCGAACGCGCTCAAGTTCACCGAGCGCGGGAGCGTGACG
>DATIEF010000131.1:0-2466 GCA_035455865.1 Gemmatimonadales bacterium
GGCGAGATGGGTGATGATGACCCAGGGCGGCAGGGCGAGCTTCACCGTGACCGCGCCGAGGAGGACCTGGACCACCAGCAACACCAGGGCCAGGGTGGCGGGGTTCCGGAGCTCGGGCTCGTGCCGGTGCCGGCGCCAAGCCACCACGGCCACGCCGAGCACGAGGCAGCTCACCAGCGCCGCCACCCAGCGGTGGCCGATCTCGATGAGGGTCGGGAGGTCGAGCGGGGGGAACCACTGGCCGTCGCAGCGGGGCCAGTGATCGCCGCATCCCATGCCGGAGCCGGTGATGCGGACGACGCCCCCGAGCACGATCAGCGCGAGCGCGAAGGAGGCGCCGGTCCAGGCCAGCCGGCGGAGCACGCGCGCCCGGTCAGGGGTAGAATCCGTCATACAGCCGGGAAAGAACCACGTCCGGCAGACCGTTGTCAAGGCTATATTTACGCCATGTCCACCCAACGCGATGCCTGGGGCGAGCGGCTCCCCAGGCACTTGGGGCTCGCCAGCGCGATCGCCGTGCTGGTGGGCTCTACTATAGGAAGCGGGATCTTCCGGGTTCCGGCGGCCGTCGCCGGCCGGCTGCACGATCCCGGACCGGTGCTCCTGGCCTGGGTGGTGGGCGGGGTGGTGGCGCTGTTCGGCGCCCTCACCCTGGCCGAGCTGGCGGGGGCGCTGCCCCGGTCGGGCGGGGTGTTCGCCTACATCCTGGAAGGGTTCGGGCCGCTCCCCGCCTTCCTGTTCGGCTGGTCTGAGCTCACCGTCATCCGCGCCTCCGCGCTGGGCGCCATCGCCACCATCTTCGCCGAGTACCTGGGCTACTTCATCCACCTGACCCCGGAGCAGGTCCGCTGGGTGGCGGCGGCGGGCATCGTCGTGGTGGGCGCGATCAATTACCTGGGCGTGAGCACCGCGGCCATCCTGATGAACCTCATCACCGTGGCCAAGTACGGCGCGCTGGCGGCGCTGGTGCTGCTCGCCTTCGCGGCAGGCGAAGGCAGCGCCGCACATTTCTCGCCCAGGTTTCCCAACGGGCTCGACCTCTCACTGCTCGGCACCGCGCTCATCGCCATCATGTGGACCTACGACGGCTGGGCCGACCTGTCGTTCGTGGGCGGCGAGGTCAAGGACCCCGCCCGCACCCTGCCGCGCGCGCTCATTCTAGGCACCGGCGCGATCGTCCTGGTCTACCTGCTGCTCAACGTCGCCTACATCTACCTGGTGCCGCTGCCCGAGATGGCCGGCGCCAAGCTGATCGCCGCGACGGCGGCGGACCGGATCACCGTGTTTCGCGGCGCCGGCGGGGCGGTGGTGTCGGCGATCGTGATGCTGTCCTGCTTCGGCACGCTCACCGGCTCGATGATCACCGGGCCGCGAATCTTCTTCGCCATGGCCGACCGGGGACTCTTCTTCCGCGCCATCGCCCGGGTGTCGCCCCGGTACCAGAGCCCCTCGGTCGCCATCTGGCTGGCCACCGCGCTCGGCGTGCTCTACGTGCTGTTCAACGACTTCCAGCAGCTGGCGGACAAGTTCATCCTGGGCATCTGGCCGTTCTACGCGCTGGCCGTGGCCGCCGTGTTCGTGCTCCGGCGGACCCGGCCCGACCTGCCTCGCCCCTATCGCACCTGGGGCTACCCGGCGGTGCCGATCCTGTTCCTGGTGGCCTCGGTGGCGATGGTGGTGAACGCGCTGTGGACCGATCCGGTGAACACCGGGGTGACCTTCGGGATCATCCTGGTCGGGATCCCGGTGTACTACGCGTGGCGGACCTGGAGCGGGGGGGCGCTCGGCGCGGCGGTGGAGGAGGCGGGCGAGCTGCCCTGAGGCGGGATCGCCTACCCCGCGATCCGCACCTCGATCCCCAGGTCCGCCGCGCGCGCGCTGTGCGTGAGCGCGCCGATCGACACGTAGTCCGCGCCCGCGTCCGCGTACGCGCGCACGTTGTCGAGCGTGATCCCGCCGGTTGCTTCGATCTCGATCCCCGGTCTCAGCTCGCGCGCTCGCCGAGCCCACGCCGCGACGGTCTCGGGCGTCTGGTTATCCACCAGCAGCCGCGTCGCGCCCGCGGCGCAGGCGTGCTCGAGCTGCTCCGGTGATTCGACCTCGACGTAGAGCGCCGTCACGCCGCGGCGGCGCGCCTCGTCCAGCGCGCCTGCCAGCGTTCCGCCTTCGCGCTTCAATGCCTGCCAGTGATTGTCCTTCACCATCACCGCGTGGCCCAGGTCGGCGCGGTGGGCGGTGCCGCCGCCGGCGAGGACCGCGGCGATGTCCAGGGCGCGGAGACCGGGCGCGGTCTTCCGGGTGTGGAGGATCTTGCACCCCGTGCCGGCGACGGCATCGACGTAGGCGCGGGTGGCCGTGGCGATGCCGCAGGCGCGCTGGAGCAGGTTGAGCATCGGGCGCTCGGCGCGGAGGATGCGCGCGAGGGTGCCGCGCACGGCGCCGACCACGGTGTTCGGGCGCACGATG
>DATIEF010000132.1:0-8632 GCA_035455865.1 Gemmatimonadales bacterium
CGGTGGATGTGGTCGTGAGCGGGTGACGAGCGACCAGTTGCGAGTGACCAGCGGGTGACGGGCGACGTGGAGCGGTATGGCCGGCCTCTCGATACGCGTCCCCCGACCCCCACCCGCCACTCGCGACCCGCTCCTCGCCACTACATTTCCGCCCCATGCACAAGACCCCGCTCCCCGTCCTCGCCCTCCTCGCCCTCGCCGCCTGCACCCAGCACTTCACCCCGCTGCAGAACCGGATCGCGGTCGGGAAGCAGGCCTACGTGGTCTTCGCGGCCGATGGCCAGGGGGGCCAGGGCGACCTCTTCGCGGTCGATGCCGCGGGCGGGAGCCCGTACCCGTTCACCTACTCACTGGCCGACGAGTCCCATCCCGCCCTCGACCCGACGGGCGTGATGCTGGCCTTCATCCGGAGCACGAGCGACACCGATCGTGCATCGCGGAGGGTGTGGGTGATGGACCTGCTCAACGGACGGGAGCGCCACCTGGTGCTTCCGGACGGCGTGGTGCCGGACGCGGTGGCCTGGTCGCGTGACGGGGGCACCGTGTTCGTCGGCACATCCACCGGCGATTGGGCGATCGTCGCACCGCCGGCGACTTCGGCGGCGCGCCGACTGTCGGGTGCCGATGCACTTGCCGCGGATTCGGCGCTGGCGGTCCTCGTGGGCGACCCGCCCTTTGCCCGGATCGATGCCTGCCACCCGGGCGCCGACGCCATCTGTGCCTTCACCGGGGCCCAGAGCCCCACCCCGGTCGACTCTCCGGCCCACGGCCCCTTCCGCTGGGGCGCCGACTCCCTCGGCTACTTCGTCGGTGAGCGGCTGATGGTGCGCCCCGTGGCGTCGGGCCGCCCCCGCGAGGTGCGGGTGGAGGGAGTGCCCGACCACCCGCGCGACGCCACCTGGTTCCGCGGACTCGTCAGGGATTCGACCGGGGCGCGATAGCGTCCCACGCGGCCTCGAGCACCGGGCCGATGGAAGGATGGTCGGCCGGCCATTCTCGCGACGCCACCTTTTCGACCGCATAGCCCGCCACCTCGAGCCAGACCGCCGACCAGAGCTCTGCCGGCCCGGCGCGGATCACTCCATCGGACTTGCCGGACGCCATCACCTGCTGCAACGCCTCGCGGAACTCCCGCGCGGCATCCTTGCCGCGCTCGTCGAGCGGCGGCTCGTGCCGCTGTCCCAGCGCCATCCGGACCAGGGCCGGCTCACGGTCGGCCGCCTCCAGCAGGCGGCGCCCGACACGCTGCAACCGCTCCCGGGCCGGCACCGGCCGCTCGGCGACGTCCGCCGTGCCCCGGACGAGCTCCGCGCCCCATCGCTGCGCTGCCCGCCGTACCTCGGCGAAGAGCTCCTCCTTCCCCCCGAAGTGCCGGTAGATCGTCCCCTCCGCGATCCCCGCCCGTGCCGCCACCAGCGCCGTCGTGGTGGCGCGGTAACCCAGGGTGGTGAAGAGCTCCAGGGCGGCGCGCACCAGCCGGGCGCGGGTCTCGGCCGAGTCCCTCGTGGGGTGGGGTGGGACGTCCTGGTGTGTGGTCATGGCTTCATAAAGCTATGTCAGACATTGATTTCCGGCTTTGCCTGGCGCGGCGAACGCTGGATCATCCTCGGTTGAACGAGGGGTCGGGCCCGGCTAGATTCCGGTGCTTTTTCCTCACCGATCCTGTCCTGGAGTCCCGATGAAGATGCTGGTCCTTGGCGCCGGTCTGCAGGGTTGCGCCTGCGCGTACGATCTCCTGCAGGTCAAGGCGGTCACGGAAGTGACGCTTGCCGACCTCGATCCCACCCGTCTTCCCAAGTTCCTCGAAGGCGACCACGGCGGCCGGCTCCGGACCCTGAAGCTCGACGTGACCGATGGTGCCGCGCTCCGCGCTGCGATCCACGGGCACGAGTCGGTGATGTCGGCGCTGCCGTACTACCTCAATGAGCCCATCGCCCGGGCGGCGGTCGAGATCGGCGCCCATTTCTGCGATCTCGGCGGCAACACCGAGATCGTCCTTCAGCAGAAGAAGCTGAACGACGCCGCCATCAGCCAGGGCGTGTCGGTCATCCCGGACTGCGGGCTCGCGCCAGGGATGGTCAACATCCTGGCGGCCGAGGGGATCCGGCGGATGGACGTGGCGGAGCGGGTCAAGATCTACGTCGGGGGGCTGCCGCAGAAGCCGGAGCCGCCGCTCAACTACCAGATCGTTTACTCGCTCGAGGGCGCGCTCGACTACTACACGACGCCGTCGCTCATCCTGCGGGGCGGGAAGAAGGTCGAGGTCGATGCCCTCTCCGAGCTCGAGGACGTCAAGTTCCCGAAGCCCGTCGGCACCCTCGAGGCGTTCCACACGGCCGGCGGGATCAGCACGATGCCCATCACCTTCGAGAAGAAGGTCAAGGTGATGGAATACAAGACGCTTCGCTATCCGGGCCACGTCGCCATCATCCGCCCCATTCGCGAGCTGGGCCTCCTCGACAACAAGCCCATCAAGGTGAAGGGGAAGGACGTCGTGCCGCGCGACCTCTTCATCGCCGCGGTGACGCCCAAGCTCCACAAGCCCGAGGGGAAGGACCTCGTGGCGCTGCGGGTCGAGGTGACCGGCAAGCGGAAGGGGAAGAAGGCGCGCGAGGCGTGGCAGCTCATCGACAAGTACGACGCGAAGCACGGCATCAGCGCGATGATGCGGACCACCGGCTACTCCCTTGCCATCACCGGCCTGATGCAGGCCGACGGCCGGGTGCAGAACCACGGCGTGCTCACGCCCGATGAGGCGGTGCCGGCGGGGATCTACATCAAGGAACTCGCCAAGCGCGGGGTCAAGATCGTCGAGATCTGAACCCGGCTTCACGGGACCTTCACGGCGCGGTCAGGCATCGCTGTCTATGCTTGGCCGCGCTGTCACATTCCCGAACGAGGCACACCTGATGTCCGCTGTCGCCGCGCCTGCGTCGCTCGATTTCCGCGCCCTCTGGGGCGCCGCCATCCCGTTCAGCCGGTTCCTCGACGAGTGCGCTCCCGAGCACGTACCGCTCTGGAAGGGCGTGTACCGGACGGCCACGATCCCGACCTGGATCGCGACGCTCGACCTGGCGCCTTCGTGCCGCCTCCTCGTGATCGCGGAGGACTGGTGCGGCGACGGCGCCAACACGGTGCCGGTCATCCAGAAATGGGCCGAGGAGGAGGGCCTCGAGCTCCGGATCCTCAAGCGGGATGAGCATCCGGAAGTGATGGACCGGTATCTCGTCGGTGGCGCCCGGTCGATCCCGATCGTGATCGCGCTCGATGCGGACTTCCGCGAGCTGGGCCACTGGGGTCCCCGTCCGGCGGAGCTCCAGGCCTGGGTGCTGGCGCACAAGGACTCGATGGACAAGGACGCCCGTTACAAGGAGATCCGGCGCTGGTATGCCCGCGACCGCGGCGAGACGACGCTGCGTGAGGTGGCGAGGATGATGGTCCGGTAGTAAGTGAGAAGGGAAAAGTGAAAAGGGAAAAGGGAAGAGTGAAGAGAGAAGAGTGAAGAGGGATGAGTGAAGAGGGAAGAGTGAAAAGGGGGCTCCGAACGTCATCGGAACCCCCTTTTCCCTTTTCCCTTTTCACTTCTTACTTCTTACTTAGAACATCCACCCATCCCCCAGCGTGAACACGAAGCCATCCGGGCCGCCCGCAAAGTTGAAGGTGTAGATGGCCGTCTTCCCGATCCGGAGCGCCACCCCGCCGCCCCCGCCCACCTTCATCCCGTCGGTCGTGATCTGCAATCCGCCTGTGTCGAACACCCGGCCTGCGTCGACGAAGGCATGGACGCTCACCGCGCCGTAGAGCCCCACGTTCACGAGGTCGCGGTTGACGTCGAGGGTCGCGGCGAGCACGTCGGGCCCGGTGTAACGCTGGTCGACGAGCCCGCGATTGGTCTCCGAGCCGCCGTAGCTCCGGATCGACCGTTCCCACGTGGGGATGAAGAACTGGGCGTCGAGCGGCACGGTGCCGCTGGTGGTCGAGGCCAGCACCCGCCCGTCGATCCACCAGGTGGCGTAGTCGCCGAACGCCTTCCATCCCCGCAGCACGGTGGTGTAGCGCGCGTACCCGCTCCCCGCGGACCCGGCGAGCGCCGAGGTCTCGAGCAGGAGCCCCCGGCGGGTGTCGTATTCGTTGTCCCGGGTGTCGAGCACGAGGCTCAGGCGTCCGGTGGCGTCATTCTCCTTGAGCTCCGCACCGAAATCGTTCCGGAACACCGAATTGCCCGCCAGGGCCTCGAACGTGGTGTGCCGGTAGTCGGCCGCGCCCGCGAGCCAGAGGTGGCCGTGGAGCCGGCGGCTCACCTCGGCGTCGGCCAGGATCCGGCGGCGGTCCGTGCGGAAGTAGTACTTGTCGGATCCGCCCTCGAGGGCCCAATCCCAGCTCGTGGTGTCTCCCAGGCCGAAGAACTGGAACTGGGCGTTCCGCACCGCGCCCGCTTCCGCCTGGAACCGCCAGTCGGGGCTCAATCCGGGCGCGGAGAACTGCGTAAGGAAGGCGTAGCTGCCGTGGGTGGATACGCTGGCCCGCAGGCCGAGCTGGCCGCGGTGCGGCCAGGTGGCGTCCCAGTCGGCGCGCTTGGTCCAGCTGTACTGGAGCCCGATCCCCCACCCGTCGTTCCGGTTGTAGGAGATGACGGGGTAATAGCTGTTCCGCCAGGGGTCGGCGTCCTGCGCCCGGAGCCGCGCCGGAAGGAGCCCGAGCACCGCGACCGCCGCCCCCAGGGCCAGGCGTCGCGTCACGGCGCCTCGCCTTCGAAGAGGTGGGCGCAGTCCTTGAGCATCGCCCCGGACCCGTCGTTGACCGCGTACTTGCTGGGATAGAGGGCGGCGGAGCCGTACTCCCCCTTCTTGTTGACCGCGTAGTAGTTGAGCTGGAACTTCGGCTTCCCGTTGGCCGCCACCAGGCTCGGCGGGGCCAGCTGCATGACCCGCTTGAGCGTCTCGATCGCGGCGTCGGTCGGCTTGAGGCCCCGCCGCATCCCGTCGACGGTGAAGAAGGCCCCGCACGCGACGATGTTGAGCTCGCCGAGGCCGGTCGAGCCCGCCGCGCCGACGTCGTTGTCGGTGTACTGGCCGGCCCCGATGATCGGCGAATCTCCCACCCGACCCGGGATCTTGAACGCGAGCCCCGCCGTCGTGGTGACCGAGGAGATCTCGCCCTTGGCGTTGACCACGTTCATGTTGATCGTCCCGGTCGGGCGGTGCACCATCGGCGTCCCGTCCGGGACGTTCATCCAGTCGTCCTTGTTGCCGCGGTTGGCGCGCCACGTGAGCCAGATCTGCCGCGCCTCTGGCGTCAGCAGGTCCTCCTCCTGGTAGCCGTACGACAGCGCGAACTTCTTCGCACCCTCGCCCACCAGCATGATGTGGTCGGTGTACTTGAGCACCAGGCGCGCGATCTCACTGGCGACCTTGATCCCCTCGAGCGCGCCGACGGCGCCGGCCCGCCGGGTCGGCCCGTGCATGCACGAGGCATCGAGCTGCACGACGCCGTCCTCGTTGGGGAGGCCGCCATAGCCCACCGAGTGGTCGTTGGGGTCGAGCTCCTGGATCTTGACCCCTTCGATCGCGGCGTCGAGCGTGTCGGTGCCGGCGATCATCAGGTCCACCGCCTTCTGGACGCCGCGGAAACCGTTGGCCGAACTCACGGCGACGGCCTTGGCGGGGGGGCGGATATGCACCGCCGGGAAACCGGCGATGGGGTGGGCGGCGCCGGAGGCGGCCACCACGGCGCCGGTCGCGGCGAGGAACTCCCGGCGGGAGACGGAATCGGGCACGGGCAAGGCTCCATTCGGGGAAGGAACTTCAAGGGGCACCGGGATTTACGCGGGTCGGGTCGGCCTGTCAACTTGCTCCGCCGGCCCGCCGGGCCGTACCTTTCCCGTTCTCCTCAACCGGGCCGCGATGTCCCTGCTCGACGGTAGTGACCCGTTCGACGTGCTGCGCGTATGGCTGCGCATCCTGCTGGTGGGCGCCACCCTCGTGTCGCTCATCGTCTGGCTGGCGCTCGGCGAGCCGCGGATGCTCCAGCTGGCCACGGCGAGCTGGGCCATCTACGGCGTGATGCGGGCCTTCGTGAACGGCTTCCTTGCCCCGGTCACGGAGCTGCCGGCGGTCATCGGCGACGACCTGCGCCAGGATGCTCCGGGGTCTGCCGGCGAGGTCGGATCCCTCACGGCGACGGAGCAGTTCCGCGCCGCCGAGGCCCGCTACCGGGCGCCGGCGCTGCCGTCGGCCGAGGTCGACGCCGCGGTCAAGCAGGCCGAAGCAAGTGCCGCCACTCCTGAAGGAGCGGCCGCCGCGGTCAGCTCGCTCGAGGCGCTCCGGGCCGGGAGGCGCCTCACCGCCGAGGACGACGTGCGGGTGGGCCTTCTCCTGGTGCGGCTCCACGAGGAGGACCTGCACGATCCGGCGGCCGCGCTGCGCGAATTCCGCCGGCTCGTCTTCCGCCACCCCGACCCGCCGCAGGTCACCCGGATCCGCAGCGCCCTCGCCGACATCGCTCCCCGATTCCTGCCCGCCGGACCGGCGGAGAACCAGGCTCCCTGAATGCCCGTGCGCCGCCCGAGGCTCGATCCCGCGATCTTCAACCTTCCCGTCGAGAAGATGCGCGCGGGCTACTACTCCGACAAATACTTCGTCCGCGCCCGGGAGATCCTCCTGGCCGACGGCACCCATCCGCGCGTCACGATGCAGGTCTTCGGCAAGTCGCACGCCTTCCTCGGCGGCATCGACGAGGCCGTCGCCATCCTCAAGCTTTGCGCCGTCGAATGGTCCGCGCTCACCGTCCACGCCCTCCACGAAGGGGACGAGGTCGAGCCGTGGGAGACGGTGATGCTCATCGAAGGCCCCTACGACGCCTTTGCCCACCTGGAGACCCTCTACCTCGGCGTCCTCGCCCGCCGCACCAAAGTCGGCACCAACACCCGCCGGGTGGTCGAGGCGGCCCATCCCAAGGAAGTGATGTTCTTCCCGGCCCGGCACGACCACTGGCTGGTGCAGACCGGCGACGGCTACGCCGCCCACGTGGCGGGGGCCATCGGCGTCTCGACCGACGCCCAGGCCTCCTGGTGGGGCTCCGAGGGTGTCGGCACGGTGCCGCACGCCCTCATTGCCGCCTACGGTGGCGACACGGTGCTCGCCACCCGGAAGTTCGCCGAGTACATCCCCTCCAGCGTCCAGGTGGTGACCCTCGCGGACTTCGAGAACGACTGCGTCCGCACGTCGCTCGAATGCGCCCGTGCCCTCGGCGCCCGGCTCTACGGCGTGCGGCTCGACACCAGCGAGATGCTGGTCGACCGCTCGCTCTGGGACTCGATGGGGCGCTTCAAGCCCAACGGCGTCAACCCCCAGCTCGTCCGCAACGTCCGCGAAGCGCTCGACCGGGAGGGGTTCCAGGGCGTCCGCATCATCGTCTCGGGGGGCTTCACGGTCGAGAAGATCCGCGAGTTCGAGGCGCAGCAGGTGCCCGTCGACGCCTACGGCGTCGGCAGCTCCCTCTTCCAGGGGCGCTACGACTTCACCGCCGACGTGGTGCTGCGGGAAGGGAAGCCCTGTGCCAAGGTCGGGCGGGAGTACCGGCCGAATCCGAGGCTGGAGAAGGTCGAATAGCGGGGGAAAGCGGGGGAAAGCGCGGGAATGCAGGGGAAAGCGCGGGAAGGCGCAGGAAGGCGGCGGAAGGCGTGGGAAGGTGTTGGCGTGTGAATACGATGGTGGCGCAAGGAGCGGGCGACGCACCGAAGTGGACGTGACACGACCACCCGCCGCCCGGCTAGATTTCAGTATATGGAATTCGACGCTTTGATCGCATTCGCGCGCGCGTCTGGCGCGTTCGCCGTCGCCCCGAGGCCGGCCGGCGCAATGCCATTTCGTGCCGCTTTCCGGCGCCTTCCTACGCATTCCCCTACTTTCCCGCGCCTTCCTACGCTTTCCCCCGCTTTCCCGCGCCTTCCCGCGCCTGGTTTCGCATGACCACGATCTTCTGGGACGTCGACACCCAGCACGACTTCATGCGCCCGGAAGGGAAGCTCTACGTCCCGGGTGCGGAGACGATCGCGCCCACGCTCCGGGCGCTGACCGACCACGCGCACCGGGAAGGCATCCGGATCGTCGCGAGCGCTGACGACCACGTTGCCGGCCACCGCGAGCTCTCGGCCACGCCGGACTTCCTGACGACCTTCCCCGACCACTGCATGCGGGGGACCCCCGGCCAGCGGAAGGTCGCCGAGACTGCACTCCGCGACCCGCTGGTCATCGAACCCGAGGTCGACCCGGGCGTCGCGGCGCGGGTGCGGGCCCATCGCGGCGACATCCTGCTCCACAAGCACTGGTTCGACGTGTTCACCAACGAGAACGTGCCGGCGGTGGTCGACGCGCTCGCGCCCGACCGCATCGTGCTCTACGGTGTCGCGACCGATGTCTGCGACAAGTACGCGATCGAGGGGCTCCGGCGGCGATACCCGGCCATCGAGCTCTGGTTCGTGACCGATGCCGCCCGCGCCATCCATCCGGAGCGCACCGAGGAGCTCCTCGCCGAGTGGCGCGCCGCCGGGGTGCGGCTCACCGACTCGGCCACGGTGATCCAAGGCGGGGTGGCCCGATGAGGCGGGCCGCTGCGCTCGTGGCGCTCCTGC
>DATIEF010000133.1:0-4061 GCA_035455865.1 Gemmatimonadales bacterium
GCCCAGGTTGACGAGCGCAACGGCGTGGACCGAGTGGAGGTGGTTGCGGACCGCGCGCCGGTCGGCAAGCGACAGCCGGGCGTGGCCCGGCTCGAGGAGTTCCACCCGCGCGCCGATGCTCCCGCTGTAGGGGACGCTGGCGCGGAGGAGGCGGGCAAAGAGCCACCGCCCGCCCGGCAGCGGCGCCAGCCGGCGCCAGAGCCCGAGCAGGCGGCGCGGTGCGTCAGCCGCCATCGCCACCCATCCGGCGCCGCACCTGCTCCTGGCGGTCGTTCCTGGCCTGGTCCACCTCGTCGTCGTGCCACTTCTTCCACTTCTTGAAGTCCTTCTTGGGAAGCGCGTGCCTGAGGACCGACTTCACGAACTCCTCGTCGCGCTTCTTGAGCGCGGGCCACGCCCGCTGCAGCACGTCGAAGCCGCCTCGCCGCGCGCTGCCCTCCGGTGCCGCAGCATCGGGATCGGACGCCATCGCCGACGCACCATCGGCGCCGGGGCGCATCCGCTGGAGCACCACCCAGATGCTGTCGCGCACGGCACGGGTCGAGTCGAGGTAGGCCTTCACCGCGACCCCGTACGCCGCGAGCCCGGTGGTGTCGACGTCGGCCGAGAGCGAGAGAGTCTGCAGGTCGGGCGGCCCCTCGGCCTCCGGTTCGGTGGGAACGTTCTGGAATGCACGGCCGCCGCCCGCGGCGCCGCGGCGGCGTTCGCCACCCGGCCGGCCCCCCATGCCGCCCATCCCGCCCCCGGGGTACTGCGCCATCGCCGGCGCGCTCAGCGCCACCAGCGCGGCGAACAGCAACCATCCACTGCGACGCATCACGACTCCTCGATCAGGACGTTGCTGCTACGCCGGGTGCATTCCCGGTGTTGTGCGCGATGTCCGGAAGTCAGTCGCCGCCGGATCCCGCCCGGCCGGCTCGGCGCGCGCCGATCCGCCGGAGGATGACCTGCGTGGTGCCGCCGTCCGGCAGCGTTGCCTGCCCGAGGAAGCCGCGCGGCGTCACCTCTCCCCGGAGCACGAGCTCCGCCCCGTTCACGTCCTTGATCCGGATGACGACCTGGCGCTGGACCCGCCGCCAGGTGCCCTGGCCACGGACGAGGTCGCCGCCGGACGGCTGCCAGGCGTATCGGGCCGCACCGTCGAGCGTGAACTGGATCATCAGCCGGGCCCCGCCGGCCCAGAGTCCGCCGAAGCGGATCCCGCCACCGCCGGCGACAGCGGCACCGGCCTGGCCGCGCCGGCGCATCGTCCCGCCCCGGCGCCGTTGGACCGGCGGAGCCGCGGCGGTATCGACGGGTGTGCTGTCGGCGGCCGAGGTGGCCTCCGCGAACTCCGCCGGCACCACGCTCGGCCCACCGACCTGGTCGGCGTACCACCACCCTTCGGTCGGCCGCCCGGCATCCCGGGTCCCCGCCAACCGCTGGCCGGCGAGCGCGCCGATGAAGGTCCCGCCGTGCGTGAGCGTGATCTCGATGGAATCGTCCCTCCACCGCCAGGTGTCGGTGCCGGTGCTGTCCCCGCCGGCGATGACGCGCAGCGTCCCGCCCTCCTCGAAGACCCAGGTGATGCCGGAGTCGCGGTCCTGCTGGTGGACGTTCCACCGGGTGCCGGCCATCACGTCCTGCGCCAGGAGCGGCGACGACGTGAACGCGGCCAGGGCGGCAAGGCCGGCAAGACGGATGATCGTGGAATGAGTGCGCATGATGTGGTCGGGCGGGTTCAGGGTCCATCGGGGAGCGCGGGCCAGGACCACAACTTACCCGGCGGTCTTCCCGGTGTCACCGGCGGCACGCCGCGCCAGGGCGCCGAGCCCGTCGTAGGCCGCGTACTTGTAGGAGTCGGTCAGGCTCGGATAGTTGTACACCGCCTCGATGAAGGCGTCGATCGTCCCCTGCTGGGCCAGCACCTGGGCACCGACGTGCACCAGCTCGCTCGCCATCTCGCCGATGATGTGGACGCCCAGGAGCCGCTTGTCGGCCGGCGCAAAGACGAGCTTGAGCATCCCGGCCAGGTCGCCGATGATCTGGCCCCGGGGGCTCTTCTCGTACCAGGCGCGCCCGACGACGTAGGCGATCCCGTCGGCCTGGCACGCCTCCTCGGTCCTGCCGGCCTGTGCCAGCTCCGGCACGGTGTAGACGGCGAGCGGGATGACCGGCGACATCCGTTCCTTGTACGCGAGCGAGAAGGCGTGGACCATCGCCACCCGGGCCTGCTCCATCGACGTCGAGGCGAGCGCCGGGAAGCCGATCACGTCGCCGGCGGCGTAGATCCCCGGCACGTTGGTGGCGTACTGCTCGTCGACGAGGACCAGGCCGCGCTTCCCCATCGCCACGCCGAGCGCCTCGAGGCCCAGCCCCTCGACGTTGCTCTGGCGCCCCGCGGCGAAGAACGCGATGTCCGCCGCGAGGACCTCGCCGCCGGCCAGGGTGAGGGTCACGCCGTCATCGCGCGCCGTGACCTGTTCCACCCTTCCGTTGAAGATGGCGCGGAGCCCGAGCCCCTCGAGCCGCCGCCGCAGCCGGTCGGCGATCTCACCGTCGACGAAGGGGAGAAGGCGCTCGCGCCCCTCGATCAGTGTCACCCGGACGCCGAGCGCCGTGAAGATCGAGGCGTACTCGGCGCCGATGACCCCGCCCCCCACCACGATCATCGTCCGCGGCACCCGGTCCATCGACAGGATCGTGTCGGAGTCGTGGACCACCCGTCCGTCGAACGGGACCTCCGGCGGCCGGTGGGGTGACGACCCGGTGGCGATGAGCACCCGCTCGGCGGTGTGGACCTCCTCGCCCCCCGCGGCGAGCGCCACGCGGACCGTCCGCCGGTCGACGAACGACGCCGCGCCGTGCCGCACCGTGACCCCGTGCCGATCCAGGTTCCGCACCACCAGCGCCCGCTCATTGGCGACCACGTGGTCCTTGCGGAACATGAAGTCCGCGATGGTCATCTCTTCCTTGAGCGAATAATCGAGCCCGTAGAGTCCGCGCTGGCGGAGGCCGGAGTAATAAAGGGCCGTCTCCCGGAGGGTCTTCGACGGGATGGTCCCGGTGTTGATCCCCGCCCCACCGAGCTCCGCCGACCGCTCGATCAGGAGCACGCGCTTGCCGAAGTACGCGGCCTGTGCCGCGCCCTTCTCACCAGCGGGACCGGAGCCGATCACGATGAGGTCGAAGTGGGGCATCGGCGAAGGGAGGAGGAGAAGGAGAAGGAGAAGGAGGAGGAGAAGAGGAGGAGAAGGAGAAGGAGAAGGAAAGAGTGAAGAGTGAAAAGAGAAAAGGGAAACGGGACGTGAGACGTAGGACGTGAGACATAAGACGTGAGACGTGAGACGTGAGAGGTAAGACGTGAGATGTGAGACGGGAGAAGCAGGATCGGCGACGATGACCAACGACCTAATGATCAACGACCAACGACTACTGACCCGCGACCCGCGACCCGCGACCCACGACCCGCGACCCGCGACCCGCGACTGATGATACGTCCCACCCGACTCCCCGCTAGTCCACCATCACCTCGCCCGGTTCGGTGCCGTCACCAGCGGTGATGAGGAGCACGAGGGGGAGCGACAGGATGAACGAGATCGCGATCAGGAGGAACACCCTGTTGTAGGCGATCACCGCCGCCTGTGACATCAGGCTCCCATGGAGGAGCGCCAGCGCCTTTTCCCGCGCCATCGCGAGGTCGGTGCCGAAGCGGTGCATCATCCCGGCGGTCACCGCCGCGAGCCAGTGCTGCGTGGCGGGGTCGTAGGGGGTGACGTGCTCCGACAGCACCGCGTATGACCGATCGACCCCCGCCGTGATCTGGGTGGCGGCGATGGCGATGCCGACGCTCCCGAACACCTGGCGCACCACGTTGTAGAGGCCGGCGGCGGCGGTCATCTGGCGTCGTTCGATGGTGGCGAGCGCCGCCGTCGAGAGCGCCACGAAGAGGAGGCTGAACCCCACCCCCTGCCACATCTGGGGGATGAAGATGTCCCAGAATCCGGTGTCAGGGCTCAGCTGCCCCAGCGCCCAGAACGAATAGGCGCTCACGAGCAGCCCCGAGGCGATCAGCACCTTGG
>DATIEF010000134.1:0-5753 GCA_035455865.1 Gemmatimonadales bacterium
GGGGTGTCGAGGTCGAACATCTCCGGGATGCGGCGGCGGGTCTCGCCGAAGACCATCCGCTGCGCCGGCGTCGGGCTCGGGATCCGGTCGGCGGGATCGCCGAGGTAGGCCTTGATGAGGTCGCGCTCGGGGAGCCGGAGCGACTCGATCACGTGGGAGGTGAGGAAACCGTCCTGGGCGCAGATCCCCGGGTTGAGCGAGAGCTCCGCGATCCGGTGGGCCACCAGGTCGAGGTCGGCGGCCTCCTGCACGTCCTTGGCAAAGAGCTGGAAGAATCCGGTGTCGTCCACCGCGTGGTAGTCGTCGTGGCCCGCGTGGACGTTGAGCGCGTGCTTGGTGATGGCCCGTGCGGCGACGTTGAGCACGTAGGTCAGGCGCTTGCCGACGGCCGCGTAGAGCGACTCGTGCATGTACGCGATGCCCTGCCCGCTCGAGAAGTTGGCGGCGCGGAGCCCCGCCATCGACATCCCGGCGGTGACGGCGGCGGCCGCGTGCTCCCCCTCCGGTTCGAAGAAGAGGAGCCGGCGGCCGTTCACGTTCTGCTTCCCCTCCGCCACCGCCGCCGCCCACCCTTCGCCCATCTGGGTCGACGGGGTGATCGGATACGCGCCGGCCGCCTCGCTCGCCGCGGTCTCCATCGCCACCACGGCGCCGCTCCCGTCGAGCGCCGAGAGGATCCCCGGAAAGGGGGGCGCCTCGGGCGCCGCCTCGGCCCGCCGGCCCCGCAAGATCGACGTCATGCTCCCACGCTCCCGGCCAAAGAGTGCCCGTCCGCGAACTGCGCCCCGTCGAGCCAGACGATGGCCCCGGTGGGGCAGCGCTCCACCGCGCGCCGGTCGGCCTGCGCGATCAGCGCGTAGTCGATCACCGCCACCCCGCTCGCGACGCTGATCAGCCCCGGCGCCGCGTCCTGCACGCACTTGCCGCACGCGGTGCACGCCACGCGGCACTGCGCCAGCGCGTCGTCGCCCCCCACCAGGTTCCGGCACTGCACGAAGAGGTGATGGTCCACCGGCAGCAGGGTGAACAGTCCCTTGGGGCACGCCTCCACGCAGTCGCCGCAGGCGGTGCACTTGATGGGGTCCACCACCGGCAGTCCGGCGTCGTTCATCGAGATCGCGTCGAAGTCGCAGATGCGTTCGCAGTCGGCGAGGCCGAGGCACCCCCAGGCGCATCCCTTGCCGCCGCCCGCCACCGCCGCCGCCGCGGCGCAGGTGTGGAGGCCGCGGTATTCGGCGCGCGGGCCCGCCACGTCGCATCCGCCGGCGCACTGGAGGCGCGCCACCCGGCGGACCGCGGTGCCGGCGTCGACGCCGAGGAAGGACGCGATCGTCCGGTGGGCGGAATCGCTCCCCACGGTGCACTGGCTCGGGCTCACCTTCCCCTCGACCGCCTGCTCGGCGAAGGCCCGGCATCCCGGCAGTCCGCACGCGCCGCAGTTGGCGTTGGGGAGCATCGACGCCACGAGGTCGATCCGGGGGTCCTCCCAGACCCAGAGCCGGCGGTTGGCGAGGGCGATGAACACCGCGAACACGAGCCCCACGCCGCCCAGGATGCCGATCGCGAGCAGGGTCATTTCGGCGCCCCGAGGAGCCAGGCGGCCACGCGGTCCACCGCATCGGCGGCGCCGACGGCGGGCGTCGCGGTGCCGGACGGGGACGGGATGGCAAAGGGCGTCCGCGCCAGGTCGCCGAGGAAGGCGCGGTCCTCGCCCATCTGCCAGGCGCTCATCCCGCCGAGTGCCCGGCGGGGCGCGTCACCCAGTGTGCGCACCGTCAGGCGCTGCCACGCCTCGCGGCCGCCGGTGGGGTCGTGGAGGAACACCGCCGCGCCTTCGGGCATCACCGCCGCGATGGCGGGCCCGTCGAACGCCGCCACCCGGTCGAGCCCGGTGCCGTCGGTGGTCTGGAGCACGAAGGTCCCCGGCGTGATGCACCGCGCCAGCGGCGCCGGCGCCGCCTCATTGCGGACCACGAGGACGAGCTTCTCGCGCCCATCGGCGTAGTCGGTGAGGGCGCCGGGATGGAGGTCGCCGCCATCGAGCGAAACGAGCAAAGGCGGGGCGTAGCGCCGGGCAGACTTGCTCCAGGCGCGGAACTCGATCGGGTCGAGGAGCGCGTCGTGGACCGCGGCGTCGTACCGGCCGCCGCGGACCGCCTCGGCCAGCATCACGGCGCCGAATGCCCGGCCGAGGTCGGCCAGCGCGCGGTCCACCGCGGGGCCCAGGCGCGCGCCCTTCGGGAGGTCGATGACGAACGCATCGTCGCCCCGGTCGACGACGGCGCGGAGCGTCGCGACGGCTCGCGCGAGCGCCTCGCGCGCGGCGGCGCTGACCGGCGGCACAGGGGGGAAGACCGCGGCAAAGCGCGCCGGGTCGATGCGGCCGGCGGCAAAGGGCCCGAGTTCCACGGCCGCAAGCGCTGCCCGCGCCTTCGCGTCGGCCGCGTCGGCGGTCGTGAACGCCTGGGCCTGCTCGAGCGCCCCGTGGATGAGGGCCCGGAACTCGGCGATGGGCCGCGCCATCGCCGCGAGGGCGGGGCCGAAGCGCGGATCAGACGGCATAGCGGTCGAGCTCCGTGCCGATGAGGGTCAGGCGCTCCTCCGGGGTCTTCGGCGGCACCCGGCGGAGCTCCTCGTAGCGGGGGCGCGAGGGGTCGCGGAAGAGGAGGCCCAGGTGGATGTGCTCGGTGGAATCAGCGATCCGCCGCGCCGCGGCCAGGTCCGACGGGTCGTGGGCCACGCGGGTCGGGTACACCTTCTCGAGCCCGGGCGCCGAGATGCCGTTCTCGTGGGCCAGCAGCCCGATCCGCGCCGGATCCCGGACCGCCTCCTGGTACACCTCCGGCGAGTACACCGGACAGCGCTGCAGGATGCGGACGAAGCTCAGCCCCTTGTGGTGGTAGGCGGCGTGGAGCGTCGCGGCGAGGTGCGCCGGGATCCACTCGGCGGTCTGCGCCACGAACGACGCGTTGGTGACGCCGAGCGCCACCGTGAGCGGGTTGAGCGCCGGGAGCCAGCTGCCCCCGGGCTGGGTGTTGCTGGGGAATCCCTGCGGCGTCGTGGGCGAGGTCTGCTTCTTGGTGAGGGCGTAGATCCCGTTGTCGAGGAGCAGGACCGTGAGGTCGAGGTTGTACCGGAGCGCGTGCACCCAGTGCGCGGCCCCGATGGAGGTGCAGTCGCCATCGCCCATCACCACGAAGACCGTGAGGTCGGGGCGGGTGAGCCGGATCCCCGTGGCCACGGGCAGCGCCCGGCCGTGGATGCCGTGGAAGCCGTACGTCTTCAGGTAGTGCGGGAACCGGCTCGAGCACCCGATGCCCGACACGAACACCGTCTGCTCCGGTGTGAGCTGCTCGGCGGTGAGGAGCTTTTCGACGGCGGTCAGGATCGAGTGGTCGCCGCACCCGGGGCACCAGCGGGCGCGGGCGCCCTCGTAGTCGCTCAGTTCGTACGGGATATCGTCCTGCTCCGGCTCGAGGACCGGCAGGAAGCCGCAGGCGACGGTCACTTGGCACCTCCCCGCGGCAGCCGCGCGCGGATCGCGTCGAGGATGGCCCCGGGACGGAGCGGCTCCCCGGGCACGCGGGTCCAGCAGTCGATGTCGACGAGCGTGGCGGCGCGGAGGATCCACGCGAGCTGGCCCCGCCGGCGCGACTCCTCGGTGATGAACGGTTCGCCCGGCTCGTCGCTGTAGTTCATCTCCACGGTGCACACCTTCCCGAACTTCCCGAAGATCCCCTTGAGCCCCGGCTCGAGCGGCGAGAGGAACCGGAGGTGGAGGGCCGAGACCTTGAGCCCCTCGGCGCGGGCGCGGTCCACCGCCTCCTCGATGGCGCCCTTGGTGCTGCCCCAGCCGACGATGAGGAGGTCGCCCTCGGGGTCGCCGTAGGTGACGGGCGGCGTCAGCATCGACTGCAGTACGGCGAGCTTCCGGCTCCGCATCGCGGAACTGCGCTGATGCACGCCGGAGCTGTAGGCCACCTTGCTGCCTTCATCGTGCGAGAGGCCCGTGACGGTGTAGGCGCCGCCGGGCTGGCCGGGGACGATGCGGCGGGAGAGCCCGGTCACCGGATTCCACTGGTAGGCCTTCGTCCCCTCGGCCACCGGGGCCAGGTCGACCGGCGCCGCCTGCCACCGGGCGTCGGGTACCGGGCGGGGGAACGGCGTGACGCCGGTGGCGAGGTTGGCGTCGGAGAGCACCATCACCACGGCGCGGAAGGTCTCGGCCAGGCGCCGGGCCGTGACCATCACGTGGAAGCATTCCTCGATGGTGGCGGGGGCCACGACGATGTGCGGCGCATCCCCCGGGCTCGCGAAGAGCGCCGCCAGCAGGTCGGACTGCTCCACCTTGGTGGGGAGCCCGGTGCTGGGTCCGCCGCGCTGCACGTCGATGAGCACGAGCGGCATCTCGGTCATCGCCGCCAGGCCGAGGAATTCGGTCTTGAGCGCCAGGCCGGGCCCCGAGGTCACCGTGCAGGCGACCTTGCCGGCGTAGGAGGCGCCGATGGCGACGCCCACGGCGGCGATCTCATCCTCCGCCTGGTGCACCTTGCCGCCGAAGCGCTCGAACACCTCGCTCAGGTAGTGCGAGACCGACGTGGCCGGGGTGATCGGGTACATCGCGCAGAGTTCCATCCCCGCCGCGACGGCGCCGAGGCCGAGCGCCTCGTTCCCGTTCATCACCACCAGCTCCCGGTCGATCGGCGCCGGCGGCACCTCCACCCGGAAGTCGATGTGCTCCTCGGCCCAGGAGAGGCCGAGCTCGAGGAGCGCCACGTTCTGCTTGTAGACCGCCTCGCTCTTCTTCCGGAAGGCGTAGGCGATCTGTTCCTTGATCCGTTCGAGGTCCCGCCCATAGACGCAGGCCAGGAGCCCGAGCGCGAACATGTTCTTCCCCTTGCGGGGATTGTCGACCAGCGTGAGGCACTGCGCTTCCATCGGCACCGGGATGATCCGGTAGCGCCGGTGGGAGAGTTCTTCCATCCCCGCCGCCCAGGCGGCGCGGATCTCGGCGTCATCGTCGGTAGCCCACTTGTCCTCGACGAGGAGGACGGCGTCCTCCGCCAGCGCGCCGAGGCGATGGCGCGCCAGGAGCACCTGCTCGTTGAAGGCGAGCACCAGGTCGGTGGCGTCGCCCCAGTTGGTGATGGCGCCGGTGCCGAAGCGGATGCGGTAGCCGCTGGCGCCCTCGGGGACGCGGGGCGGCGGCTGGATCTCGGCGGGGATGATCTCCACCGTCCAGACGCCGTTGCCCATCTTGGCGGAGACGGCGCCGAAGATCTGGCCGCACTTCTGCGCGCCTTCGCCGGAATCGGAGACGATCTCGAGGGTGTGCTCGGCCAGCCGCGTCGGGCTGGGCGGCGCCGGAGCGAGAGTGGGAGTCGCGGTGGCGGTCACGGTGCCGGCGGTCTCAGGTGAGGGGGACGGAGTGGGGATCGGTCGGGCGCGCCAGGGTGTCATCGTCCGGGGCGGGCGTATGTGGGTGGCCCACGGGTCGGGTCTCGCGCAGGACGGTCAGCTCGCCGAGGAGCTCCTCGTACACCGACACGTCGAGCAGCACCGCCGCGCAGCGGCCGTGCTGGGTCAGGATCATGGCGCGCCGGGTGACGCGGACCTGGTCGAGGAACGCGGACGCGTGCGCCCGGAATTCAGTGACCGGGCGAACGTCCTGGGAGGGGCAGACACGCGGCACCCTGGTGTTCTTCACGGCGTACGCTCTTGTGTACACGTGGACCAACGGTGCCGGACATTAG
>DATIEF010000135.1:0-4932 GCA_035455865.1 Gemmatimonadales bacterium
TTGGTGCTCAGCGTGGCGCGGAGCATCGGCTCGGCGGTCCCGGCCGCCGCGAAGTCGGACGGGACGACCGTGTCCACCGCGACCGCGGTCGGCGCGTCGGCCCGGGCACCGCTCGAGGCGTGCCGCAACGGTGGCGCGGCCGGTGCGCAGGCCGCCGCGGCGATGAGCGCCAGCGCGGCCGCGCGGGGCGTGGTCGGAAGCCGGAACGATCGCATGGTCAGTCCTCGAGTTCGGTCAACGGTGAGACGTCCCCGCCGTTCGCGACGAGGCGGGCGGCGGTGGCGACGATGGCCTGGTACTCCGCCTCGACGAGGCGGAGCCGGGTGGCGGTCTCGGCGGCGGAGGCGTCGAGGAGTTCGGTGACGGTGGCGAGGCCGCCGTCGTAGCGCCGCGCCACGAGCCGATGCGCCTCGGCGCCCTGCCCCACCGCGGCGAGCGCGATGTCGAGGCGCGCGAGCGCCACCTGCAGGTCGGACTCGCGGCCGGCCCGATCGAGCGCCGCCTGGGCCTCTGCCGCCGCCGCGCCGGTGGCGGCCCCGTCGACGCGGGCGGCGGCGGCCTTGATGTCGGCGGCCTCCGAGAGCCCGCTCATCGGCGTCCACGACGCCATCACGCCCACGGTCCAGGCCGGGGTGCCGCCGAACGGGGCACTCGCGCTGTGCCAGTCATACCGGCCAAATGCGTTGATCCGGGGAAGGAGCTGCAGC
Source organism: Gemmatimonadales bacterium (assembly GCA_035455865.1). GTDB lineage: Bacteria > Gemmatimonadota > Gemmatimonadetes > Gemmatimonadales > GWC2-71-9 > CAMLHU01. The sequence continues at coordinate 708 of DATIEF010000135.1, forward strand.
CGCGCCCGCGTGGCGTTCCGCCGCGCGGCGGCAAGCGCCTGCGCCGCCGCGTCGACGTCGAGCCGATCGGCGGAGTCGAGCGGGCGGGCGGCCACCGCGTGGATCCGGACCGGATCGGGAAGCGAATCGGGCAGGGCCGGCGCGGAGTCGGCGGACATCCCCAGCACCACCGCCAGCTGGCGACGGGCAAGTTCGGCGCGGCTCCGGGCCCCGACGAGCTGAGCGTCGACTTCACCGGCGCGGACCTGTGCCAGGAGGGCGTCGGAGGCGGTGACCACGCCCCGGTCGAGGAGCGAGCGCGCCTGCTTGACGTGCGACGCCGCCGCGGCCGAGCCCGCTTCCAATGCGCGCACTTCGGTCTCGGCGAGGACGGCGCCGTAGTACGCGCGGACCACGTCGAGTCCGGTGGTCCGCTCGGTCCAGTCGGCGGCGGCGCGGGCGGAGCCGGCCGCGGCGCGAGCGCTGGAGCGGGCGAGCCAGGCGTCGGGATTCACCAGCGGGACCTCGACCACCGCGGCGCCGGCCCAGTCGGAGATCGCCGCGGGATCGTTGAGCGACGCGGGTGCGAAGGCGGCGGGCGTCACCGCGCGCTGGTCGAGCGTCGCGGCGAAGGCGCCGAGGGGCTGGTCGGTGCGGAGCCAGCCGGCCTCGCCCCGGAGCGTGGGGAGGATGCCGCGGAGCGTGGCGGTGGCGCCGGCGTCGCGTTCGGCGGCGGCGGCGCGGGCGGTGCGGTTGGCGTAGGCGTCGCGGCCGGCGCGGGCGAGCGCATCACGCAGCGAGAGCGACTGGGCCGCGAGCGGGCCGGCGGCGAGCGCCAGCAGGCCGGCGAGCAGGAGGAGGCGTCTGGTGGTCATCTGGACAACTCTATAACTATACAGGAATATAGTCAAGGGGCCCCGCGTGTCGCCCCGGGGCCGGGGCCGCTAGAATCCAGCGATGCCAACCCGCCTCGTCCTGGTCGGCGCCGGGCACGCCCATCTGGCGGTGCTCGACGCGCTCGCCCGCGAACCGCTGGACGACGTCGAGACGACCGTCGTCACCACCGACCCGCGTCAGTTCCATCCCTCGCTCCTGGCGGACACGGTGCGCGGGACGGTGCCGTTCGACGGCATCACGGTGGACGTGGCCGCGCTCGCGCGCCGGGCCGGGGCCAGGCTCAAGGTCGCGACCGCCACGGCGCTCGACCGCGCCCGGCGCGAGATCAAGCTCGGCGACGGCACCGCGGTCCGCTACGACGTGGCGTCGATCGCGACGGGTGCGGGCCTCGCCGGGGCGGACCGGGAGGGGGTCCGGACCTGGGCGTTGATGGTCCGCCCCGCGGCCGAGGCGGCCGCGCTGGGCCCCGCGCTGGACGGGGTCGTGCGCCGGAAGGCAGGGGGCGCCATCGAATTGGCCGTCGTCGGGGGCGGGGCCGACGCGATCGAGCTGGCCCTCGCGACCCGGACCCGGCTGGAGACGGGAGGCGGCCGGGTGCGGACCACCATTCTGATGGAAGAGGCGGCGCCTCTAGCCGATCATCCGGCACCGACCGGCGCAGTGGTCGCGGGTCGGCTGGGCGCCCTGGGCGTGACCATCCGGACCGGCGTCGGCGTGGAATCGCTCGATGCGGGGATGCTCACCCTGCGGGGTGGCGAGCGGGTGGCGGCCGACGCCGTGATCTGGGCGGCGGGGCCTGCGCCCCTTCCGTTCGCCCGGGCGACGGGCCTCTCCTCCGACCGGGCCGGCGCCATCCAGGTGGACGCATGGCTGCGCTCGGTCGACGATCCGCTGATCTTCGCGGCCGGCCCGGTGGCCACCACCGCAGGCACGCCCATCGATCCGCTCCGCTCCGGCGCGGTGCTCGCGCACAACCTGCTCTGCGTCTGCACCGGCACCGGCCCGCTCCGGCGCTATGCGCGGCCGAAGTGGCCGCTGCTGCTCTCGACCGGCGCTGGACGGGCGCGCCTCGCGTGGGGAGCGGTCCAGCTCGAGGCCGGATGGCTCGGCCGGCTACGGGAACGGCGCGCGCGACGTTACCTGGCGCGGTTCACCCGGAAATGAAACGGGGCCCCGTTCGGAGCCCCGTTCTTCCTTCGCTACGCGCCGGACAGGCCGCTCACCGCTCACCGTTCACCGCTCACTGTTTGACGTAGAGCTCCCCACCCTTCGCCCGGAACTCCTCCGACTTGGCCGCCATCCCCGCCGCCGCGTCGCGGATGTCCTGGCTGATCCGCATCGAGCAGAACTTGGGGCCGCACATCGAGCAGAAGTGCGCCACCTTGGCGCCTTCGGCCGGCAGCGTCTCGTCGTGGTAGGCGCGGGCGGTGACGGGATCGAGCGCCAGGTTGAACTGGTCCTCCCAGCGGAACTCGAACCGCGCCTTGCTGAGCGCGTCGTCCCACTCGCGGGCGCGGGGATGCCCCTTGGCCAGGTCGGCGGCGTGCGCCGCGATCCGGTAGGCGATGACGCCGGCCTTGACGTCGTCGCGGTCGGGAAGTCCCAGGTGCTCCTTGGGCGTCACATAGCAGAGCATCGCCGTGCCGTACCAGCCGATCATCGCGGCGCCGATGGCGCTCGTGATGTGGTCGTATCCCGGCGCGATGTCGGTGGTGAGGGGGCCGAGGGTGTAGAACGGCGCCTCCTGGCACCACTCGAGCTGCTTGTCCATGTTCTCCTTGATGAGGTGCATCGGGATGTGGCCCGGCCCCTCATTCATCGTCTGGACGTCGTGCTCCCACGCGATCCGATTGAGTTCCCCCTGCACCTTGAGCTCGGCGAACTGCGCCTCGTCGTTCGCGTCGGCGATCGACCCGGGACGGAGCCCGTCGCCCAGGGAGAACGAGACGTCGTACGCCGCCATGATCTCGCAGATCTCGCGGAAGTGGGTGTAGAGAAAGCTCTCCTGGTGGTGGGCCAGGCACCACTTGGCCATGATCGAGCCGCCGCGGGACACGATCCCGGTGACGCGGGCGGCGGTGAGCGGGATGAACCGCAGCAGCACGCCGGCGTGCACGGTGAAGTAGTCGACCCCCTGCTCCGCCTGTTCGATGAGCGTATCGCGGTACGCCTCCCACGTCAGGTCCTCTGCCACGCCGCCCACCTTCTCGAGCGCCTGGTAGATCGGCACGGTGCCGATCGGCACGGCGGAGTTGCGGAGGATCCACCCGCGGGTCTCGTGGATGTTCTTGCCGGTCGACAGGTCCATCACCGTGTCGGCGCCCCAGAGCGTGGACCAGCGGAGCTTCTCCACCTCCTCCTCGATCGAGGAGGTGACGGCCGAGTTGCCGATGTTGGCGTTGATCTTGACCTTGAAGTTGCGGCCGATGGCCATCGGCTCGAGTTCGGGATGGTTGATGTTGGCGGGGATGATGGCCCGCCCCCGCGCCACCTCCGCGCGGACGAAGTCGGCGGGGAGCCCCTCGCGGAGCGCCACGAACTCCATCTCGGGCGTGATCTCCCCCGTGCGGGCGTAGTGCATCTGGGTGACGCGGCCGGAGCCGCGGAGGATCTTCCGCCGGAGCGTCGGCGGCATCAGTTCCTCCTTGCCGCCGGAGATCGCGCCCGTCTCGGTCACGCCGCGGGCGCGGATCCACGGGGCGCGGAGCTCCGGGAGTCCCAGGCGGACGTCATTGCCCTGCGGCCCGCTGGTGTCGTACACCCGGAGCGCCGGCTCCCCGCCGGAGAGGGAGATCTCCCGGAACGGGACCTGGATCCCGTGGGGGCCTTCGACGTGGATCTTCCGCGACCCGGGGAACGCCTCCTCGAACGAGGAGCCGGCGGGTCGGGCGGCGGGACGGTCGGCGGTGGTGGCCATCGGACTCTCCTCCGGGCGCGGGGCCCGAAAACACGAAATGCCGCTCCGGCGGGGTCGCGGGAATGCGGCATCGGCACCGCACTCCCTTCGCCGGTATCAACCGGATCAGGTTCCAAGGGTCTCATCTCAATCCCGGCGCACTGGCGCGGCGGGATGCCCCTGGCGGTCCATCAATAGTATTGGCGGGGATCGGTGGAGGCCAGCCTCCGACCTCACCCCCCGACCCCCTCTCCCTTACGGGAGAGGGGGAGTGCATTGAACGGCTTCCCCCTCTCCCGTAAGGGAGAGGGGGCCAGGGGGTGAGGTTTGTCAGGGAGACGGGGCCGGAGGGTGCGGCTTCTAAGGGCAAGGGGAACTAGTGGGTGAGGGCTACAGCTACTGAGCGGCCGGCCCGGGTGGCGGGGTCGGCGCCTCCGCCGGCGGCACCGCCGG
>DATIEF010000136.1:0-3625 GCA_035455865.1 Gemmatimonadales bacterium
CACCGTCGCCCCGGTCCCGTTCCCGGCGCGGAACGTGGTCGCCATCCTCCCGGGCAGCGATCCCAAGCTCAAGAACGAATACGTGGCACTCGGCGGCCACAACGACCACATCGGGATGACCGCCCGCCCGGTCGACCACGATTCGATCCGCATCTTCAACCACATCGTCCGGCCCAACGGCGCCGACCAGGGCGGCAAGCAGGCGACGCCGGCGGAGCAGGCCGAGGTGAACGCCCAGCTCGCCGCATGGCGGACGGCGCACCCCAACTCCGAGCGGCTGGATTCGATCTCCAACGGCGCCGACGACGACGGCTCCGGCACGGTGAGCGTGCTCGAGATCGCGCAGAAGATGGCCTCGCTCAAGCACAAGCCGAAGCGCTCGATCCTCTTCGTCTGGCACGTCGGCGAGGAGAAGGGCCTCCTCGGCTCGGCGTACTTCACCGACCACCCGACGGTGCCGCGCGATTCCATCGTGGCCCAGCTCAACATGGACATGGTGGGCCGGGGTGACGCGTGGGACGTGACCGGCTTCACCAAGGACGGCGCGGCCATCCACGGGAGCCCGAACTACATCCAGCTGGTCGGGTCCCGCCGGCTGTCGACGGAGCTGGGCGACCTGGCGGAGAAGGTGAACAAGGACGACCACCACGACCTCACCTTCGACTACTCGATCGACGCCGACGGGCACCCGGCCAACATCTACTGCCGGAGCGACCACTACGAGTACGCCCGCTACGGCATCCCGATCATCTTCTTCACCACGGGGCTGCACTCCGACTATCACCAGGTGACCGACGAGCCGGAGTACATCGACTACGCCCACATGGCGCGGATCGACAACTACATCGAGGACCTGGCCCTGCACGTGGCCGACCTCGACCACCGGCCGGTCGTCGACCACCCGAAGCCCGACCCGCACGGCGCCTGCCGGCAATGACCTGAGGGTAGAGGGTGGCCTGCGGCCGCCCTGACCCTCACCCGCGCCGTGGGGGTCGCCTGCGGTGACCCGATCTCGGTGGACCACGACCCCGCCCGGCTTCGCGCCGGGCGGGGTCTTGGTATCTTTCCCGGCACGTTCTCCCAAGGATCCGATCGTGATGCGGTTCGTCGCCGTCCGCCGTTCGCTCGCCCTCTCCGGGCTTCTGCTCGCCCCCTGCGTGGTCGCGGCACGGCCCGCCGAGGCGTTCCACCTTCACCTGAAGCGCGCTGAGCCCGGCATCAACGACACCGTGGCGGTGGCGCCGAAGGTCATCCGGCTCTGGTTCACCGAGCGTCCCGAGGCCGCCGTGGCGCGGATCGAGCTCCAGGGCCCCGGCGGCGCGTGGGTCGCGGTCGCCAAGCCCCAGCTTGAGCCGGGCGACGATGCGCCCCTCACGGCGGCCGTCACCGGTGCGATGGCGCCGGGCGCCTACCGGGTCCTCTGGCGCGCGATGGCGGCCGACGGCCACCCGATGCGCGGCAGCTTCGGCTTCGTCCTCAAGCCGGCGTCGTGATCCGCCGCTCCCTCCTCGGGTTCCTCCTCGCTGGCGCGCTCCTCAGCTGCGCCCGCGGCCCCGAGGGGTCGGAGTTCCACGGGGTGGTGCTCCCGGTGCCGTTCCCCCGCCCGCAGGTGACGCTCACCGCCACCGACGGCCGGCCCTTCGACTTCGCGGCGGCCACCAGGGGCCGGATCACCTTCCTCTTCTTCGGCTATACCCACTGTCCCGATGTCTGTCCGGTGCACATGGCCAACCTGGCCGCGGTGCTCAAGAACCTGACGTACGAGGACCGCGACCGGATCCAGGTCGTCTTCGTCACCACCGACCCGGCGCGGGATTCCGCACAGGTCCTCCGCCGTTGGCTCGACCAGTTCGATCCCACGTTCATCGGCCTCCGGGGCGACGACTCGACCATCGCGCGCTTCGAGGCGGAGGCGCACGTCGCCGCCGCGGTCAAGGAAGCGCCCCGTGACTCGAGCGCCGACTACACCGTGGGGCACGCGGCCCAGGTGATCGCATTCGCGGCCGACGACAGCGCCCACGTGCTCTATCCGTTCGGCACCCGCCAGGAAGACTGGGCCCACGACATCCCGCTCCTCCTCGCTGGCGCGTGGAGCGGCAAGTGAGGCGCCCACTGCTCGCGGCCCTCGGCCTGGCGGCGCTGGTCGGGTGCCGGCCGGCGCCGCCGGTGTACCACCTGGGGGAGATCACCATCTCCCACGTCGTTTCCCCGGAGCCGCAGCGGGGCGGGCCCGGCGGCGCCTACTTCACGATCGTCAACGGCGGTCCCGACGACACGCTCGTCGGCGTGACCTCTCCCGATGCTGACACCGTGATGATGCACGAGTCGGAGACGTCCGGCGGGATGATGCAGATGGAAATGACCGCCGCCGTCCCGATCCCCGCCGGCGACACCGTGCGCTTCGCCCCCGGCCAGCGCCACGTGATGCTCACCGGGCTCCACCGGACGCTCCTTCCGGGCGATTCGCTGCCGCTCACCCTCACTTTCCGCGGGGCGGGCACGGTCGTGGTATCGGCGCGGGTCGTGGCCTACGCCGACCTCGACGCCGCCCTCGGCACCGGCAGCCGCTGATCGATGCTCGACATCCAATGGTGGTGCTCCGCCCGCGGCCTCAACTGGACCTGGGCGTGGCAGGCGTTCCCCGGCGTCTGGATCTTCATCGTGGCGCTCGCCGTCGGCCTCGAACGGTGCGTCCGGTCCGCGCCGCGCCCGCTGCCGGCCTGGCGCACGAGCATCCGGGTGGCAGCGCTCGTCCTGCTCTGGGCCACGCTCGACTGGCCGGTCGGCCCCCTCGGCGCCGGCTACCTGATGTGGGTCCACGCCGCCCAGTTCCTGGTGCTCGCGATGATCGCGCCGCCCCTCCTGCTCCTCGGGCTCGGGCCCGACGGTGCGGAGCCGATCCTCCGGAACCGCCTGACGGGCACGATCGTCCGCGCCGGCACCCAGCCGATCCTCGCAATGATCATCTTCACGGCGGTGATGGTGGTGTCCCACCTTCCCGGCGTGGTCGATGCCCTGATGAAGCGCCAGCTCGGCGCACTCGCGCTCGACTTGTCGTGGCTCGCCTCGGGGATACTCTTCTGGTGGCCGGTGGTGCTCCCCCAGCCGCCTCGCCCCGGGTTCGTGCCGCTGGCGCAGATGGTGTACCTCTTCTTCGGCACCCAACCGCACGTCTACATCGCGATGTGGCTCCTCCTCGGGGAGTTCCCCAAGTACGCCACGTACGAGCTGGCGCCCCGGATGAGCACGTTGAGCGCGCTGCAGGACCAGTCTGTCGGCGGCGCGCTGATGCTCCTGGTGACGCTCCCGCTCGTCTTCGGCGTGCTGACCGTGATCTTCGTCCGCTGGGTCCGGAAGGATGGTGCGTAAGATGCGACTGATCCGCCGATCGCTCCGGCCCCTGCCGATACTGGCGGCGCTGCTCGCCCTTCCCGCTGTCCCGCTCCACGCGGCCCCGCTGTCCCGCTTCACCGCGGCCCCGCTGTCCCGCTTCGCCGCTGCCCCGCTGTCCCGCTTCACCGCTGCCCCGCTGTCCCGCTTCACCGCTGCCCCGCTGTCCCGCTTCGCTGCTGCCCCGCTGTCCCGCTTCGCTGCTGCCCCGCAGGACTCCGACTCCGACCAGCCC
>DATIEF010000137.1:0-24497 GCA_035455865.1 Gemmatimonadales bacterium
CGTAGCCGAAGAAGGTGCCCCGCTCGGTGACCGCAACCTCGGTCGAGCCGCCCTGGCGCACCTTCTCGACCGCGCCGGCCATCCCGTCGGCGGCCATCCACTGCCCCTTCTTGACGTTGACCGGCTTTCCGGTGCGACCCGCCGCGAGCAGGAGGTCGGTCTGGCGGCAAAGGAAGGCGGGGATCTGCAGGACATCGACCACCGCGGCCGCCGGCGCCGCCTGGCCCGGCTCGTGGATGTCGGTCAGGATCGGCAGGCCCGAGGTCCGGCGGATGTCCTCCAGCACGCGCAGGCCTTCGTCGAGGCCGGGTCCGCGCGCTCCCGCCGCGCGGGCCCGGTTGGCCTTGTCGAAGCTCGCCTTGAAGCAGACCGGGACGTTGAACTTCCCGGCGAGGCGCGCGAGTTCGGCGGCGACCCGCGGGAGCACATCGCCGCCCTCGATCACGCAGGGGCCCGCCAGGATGAACGGTCCGGGCCCGAACGTCCAACCGCTCACCGGCCTGCCCCGCTCAGCTTGGCCGCCGGCTGCTCGGCCGGGACCGACGCCCTGGCGTGATGGGCCTTGGCCGCGCCGATGAACCCCGCAAAGAGCGGGTGCGGACGGGTCGGACGGGACTTGAGTTCGGGATGGAACTGGCAGCCCAGGAACCACGGGTGGTCCGGCAGCTCGATGACCTCGACCAGGCCGCCATCCGGCGACTGGCCGGAGAGCCGGAGCCCGAACTCCGCGAGGACGTCGCGGTAGGCGTTGTTCACTTCCCACCGGTGCCGGTGCCGTTCGCTGATCTCGAGGGTGCCGTAGGCCTGGGCGGCACGGGAGCCCGCACGGAGCTTGGCGGCGTACGCGCCGAGGCGCATCGTGCCACCCATGTCCTTGACGTCGCGCTGGCTCTGCATCAGCGCGATGACCGGCGATTCGCACTCGGGCTCGAACTCGGTGCTGCTGGTGCCGGTCATCCCGCAGACGTCGCGCGCGAACTCGATGATGGCCACCTGCAGGCCGAGGCAGATCCCGAAGAACGGGAGCTCGTGCTCCCGGGCCCAGCGGATGGCCTCGATCATCCCGTCGACGCCCCGCACCCCGAATCCACCGGGCACCAGCAGCCCGTCGAACCCCTGGAGGAGCGTGCCGGCGGCGGCCTGGTCGGTAAAGGCGTCGCTCGAGAGCCACTCGATGCTCACCCCCACGTCGTGCGCGATGCCGCCGTGGATCAACGCCTCGTGCACCGACTTGTACGCGTCGTGCAGGTCGGTGTACTTGCCGACCACCGCGATGCGCACCTTGGACGCCGGGCGCAGGACCTTGTCGACGATGGCCCGCCACGGCGCCAGGTCCGGCGCCTTGGTCGTGAGCCGCAGGCGCTCGCAGACGACCTCGTCGAAGCCCTGCTCGCTGAAGCGGAGCGGGATCTCGTAGATGGACCGCACGTCGGGGCTCTCGATGACGCAGCCGAAGTCCACGTTGCAGAACAGCGCGATCTTGCGCTTGATGTCGGCGGCCAGGGGGCGCTCGCTGCGGCAGATGAGGACGTCCGGCTGGATCCCGATCTGCATCAGTTCGCGGACCGAGTGCTGGGTCGGCTTGGTCTTCACCTCGCCGGCGGCCGCGATGTAGGGCACCAGCGTGAGGTGGACGAAGAGCGCGTTGTCCCGCCCGATCTCCTGGCGGAACTGCCGGATGGCCTCCAGGAACGGGAGCGACTCGATGTCGCCCACGGTGCCGCCCACCTCGGTGATGACCACGTCCACGCCGGCCGCGGTCCGCCGGATGGCGTTCTTGATCTCGTCGGTGATGTGCGGGATGACCTGCACCGTGGAGCCGAGGTATTCGCCCCGGCGCTCCCGGCCGATGACCGTCTGGTAGATCCGGCCGGTGGTGATGTTGTTCTGCTGCGTCAGCGACCGGTCGATGAACCGCTCGTAATGCCCCAGGTCGAGGTCGGTCTCGGCGCCGTCGTCGGTCACGTAGACCTCGCCGTGCTGGAACGGCGACATCGTCCCGGGGTCGACGTTGATGTACGGGTCGAACTTCTGGATCGTGACCGTCAGGCCACGCTCGACCAGGAGGCGCCCGAGCGACGCGGCGGCGATGCCCTTCCCGAGGGAAGAGACGACGCCGCCGGTCACGAAGATGTACTTGGTGGTCTGGGTGCCAGTCATCGCATCAACCTCGTTGAGATCGCCAGATGGCTTCCGCGCGCCGGAGGTCCTCCGGCGTATCGATGCCGGGGAGTGCCGGTTCGTCGAGCCGGGCCACGCCGATGGACATGCCGTGCTGCAGCGCCCGGAGCTGTTCGAGCTTCTCCGCTTCCTCGGCCGGCGTGGGCGGAAAGCCCACCCAGCGCTCCAGCGCGCCGCGGGACCAGGCGTACAGTCCGATGTGCTGCCAGTAGAGGCCGTCCGCGCTCCCCTGCGGGTCGCGCCGGAACGGGATGGGTGCCCGGGAAAAGTAGAGGGCCCGACCCCGGACGTCGGTGACCACCTTGACCCGCGCCGGCTCGGCCGCGTGGGCCGGCTCGAGGGGTGCGGCCGCGGTGCCGATGTCATCCCCGCCCCGGACCCGATCCACGGCGCCCGCGAGCGCCGCTGCGCTCAGGAACGGCTCATCGCCCTGCAGGTTGACGATGACGTCGAAATCGCGGTACGCGGCCAGCGCCGCCACCTCCGCCACCCGATCGGAGCCGGATGGATGGTCGGCGCGCGTCAACACCGCCGCCGTCCCCGTCCGGGCCACGACCTCCGCCACCATCGGGGAGTCGGTGGCCACGACCAGTTCCTCCACGATCCCGAGCTGGCGCACGCGCGAGACCACCCGGGTCACCAAGGGTTCACCGGCCAGGAGCTGAAGCGGTTTGTTCGGGAGTCGGGTGGAGCCGAGTCGGGCCGGAATGACACCCAGGAGGCGCATCGCCAATTATACGATGCCGGTGGCCCCCTGTCAAAAGTCGTGCCGTGAATGGGAACGGCGTCGAGCGCGCCGAGCTAAGCGGTTGGCCTGAATCGGCTTGGGGCTCAGCGGCCGCTCCCGGCCGGTATCCCTGCCAAGGCGAGAAAATTGGCCAGGATACGCCGACCGTGCTCCGTGCCGACCGACTCGGGGTGGAATTGCACGCCCCAGACCGGGTGCTGGCGGTGGCGGAGCGCCATGATCTCACTTCCCCGGCCCCGGTCGGCCGACCATGCCGTCACCTCGAGCTCCGGCGGCAGCGTGTCCGGAGCGACGACCAGCGAGTGATACCGCATCACGGTGAGCGGGGACGGCACCCCGTCGAAGAGCGCGGAGCCATCGTGCCGGACCGCGGCGGTCTTGCCGTGCATCAGCCGGTCCGCGCGCACCACCTGTCCCCCGAACGCCTCGCCGATGGCCTGGTGGCCCAGGCAGACCCCGAGCACCGGGATCCGCCCCGCAGCACGCTGGATGAGCGGTACCGCGATCCCGGCCTCCCGAGGCGTGCACGGCCCAGGCGAGACGAGGATCGCATCGGGCGCGAGCCGCAGCGCCGCATCGACGCTCAGGCGATCGTTCCGGTACACCACCGGCTCGACGCCCAGCTCACCCACGTACTGGACGAGGTTCCAGGTGAAGCTGTCGTAGTTGTCGATGACGAGGAGCATGGCGTCGAGGCACGGGTGCGGGACGACGATGGCCGGAGACGCTGAACGCTCGCTGGTCGGCCGTGAATTGGGAATGCCCGCCATCGGCGATCCGCCCCGATCCCGAGATACCGGGGCCAGGGCGGAAACGGCGATCAGGGTTTGGTAGCGGTCGCCGGCTTGGCCGGCGGCTTCTGGGGCACCGGCGGGTCGGGACGGGTCGGGCGATACACCGTACCGCTCGATCCGGAGCCGTAGCGGGCCCGCATCTCGCGCCGGATGCTGTCGCCCATCTTCCGCGCGGCGGCGCCGATCGACTCGGCCGAGGCCCGGATGCTGTCGACGTTCGGGGTGCCTCCCCCGTGCGTGTTCTGCAGGTCGGCGATGTCGCGCTCGGCCAGGATCAGCGGGCGCTCCGACACCGCATCGCCCGAGCTGTCGATCAGCCGCAGGTCGCCGAACTCGCGCATCCCCGTCGGGATCGAGTCGAGGCAGGTGAAGGTGGTCTTGTCGTTGATCCGGGTGGGATCCTGCAGGGTGAAGAAGCAGTCGGCGAACCGGTCGGCGTCGACCGAGTCGTCGAGCCGGGCGAGGATGGTGAATCCATCCACGTGCTTCGGGGCGTCCCGATGGATCTCGATCTTGTTCACCGAGCCAAGCCGGACGTTCCCGATCGAGAGCGGCACGATCCCGAGAAGCGGGATGGTGATGTCGCCGGTGCCGTTGGCGAAATCGTGGACCCGCCGGTGGATGCTGCGGACGGCGTAGACACCCGCCAGCCCGACCGCGAAGACCGCCAGCGCCCCGCCGGCGATCTTGAGCCAATAGTTGCGCACGGCACTGCCCTCCCTCGTGGTTCTCCGGATGTTGCAATAGGAGACGAACCTTACACGGGGAAGGTTTCAGCGCCCAGTGCTACCGCTCCGCCAGCGTGACGATCACGACCCCGCCCCGACGCGTCTCGATCGGGGTGACCGTGCCCCCGCTCGTAGGCGAACGGACCTGGACCGGCTCCCCGGCGGCCCCGCCGCGGGAAACGGACAGACTCCACCCGGTATTCGACCGCGTGTCGACCTGCGCTTGCCCCGCCTGCCCGGCCGTCCGGACGGCCACCCGAGCCACGGAAGGGATCCGGGTGGACAGCACCATCGCGTTGACGCTCATCTGGAGGCTGCAACCGTTCGGCCCCTCACACGACACCTGTGCGTGCGCTGGTCGGGAGTTGACCAGGAAGGCGACCATGAGGACCACAATGGGACGAACGTATCGCATATGCGCTCCGGGGCTCGATTGGACTGCGCCCCGCTACTAAGCATATACGATACCACCATGTGAATCTGCTAAAGCATTGTAGCATATTGTGTTATAATTATGTCTAGTGTATCATTATTAGTCAGTGTCGACAATTTATTTGACAGTTCGCTGCCTGTCGGGCCAACCGCGACCTCCATCTGTCGCCGGAATGCCTGCTTCCCCTTGAGCGAGAAAACGCGAACAGGTCCGGGTAGATTATCGCCATGCCCCCTTCGCCAGCCGCCGACAGCTCGGAATATCAGGTCCCCGGCCGGGCCGGCGTCCGCCCGCTCTCGCCCGACGAGGAACGGGCGGCCCGCGGCTTCGTCCTTCGGCTCGGCCGCGCACTCCACAACGTCGGGTATGCCGCTCACCGGGTGGAGACGCTGATGGAGCGGGCCTCGGACCGCCTGGGCCTGACGGGGCAGTTCTTTGCCACCCCGACGAGCATCTTCGCCGGATTCGGCGCCCAGGACGAACAGCGCACGTTCCTGATGCGGGTCGGCGCGGCGGATGACGACCTCGGCAAGCTGGCCGACCTCGATGAAGTCGCAGGCCACGTGCTGCGGGGAGCCCTCCCCCCGCTCGAGGGATCCGCCCGCATCGACGAGATCGTCGCTTCCCCGCCCCGGTACAACGACCTGGTGACGGTCGTGGCCTTCGGCCTCCTCTCCGCCTGCGGTGCGAGGTTCCTGGGCGGCGGGTCGGTGGAGGTCGCCGTGTCCGCCGTGATCGGACTCGTGGTCGGGCTCCTCAACGCCCTGGCCATCCGGGTCCCGGCGCTGGGCCGCGTGTTCCCCGTGGCCGCCGCCTTCGTGGCGTCGATGCTCGCGGTCGTGTCCGGGAAGTTCGTCCACGGCATCACCGTCTACACCGTGACGCTCTCGGGGCTCCTGGTCCTGATCCCGGGATTCACGCTCACCACGGCGATGACCGAGCTCGCGACGCGGCACCTCATCGCCGGCGTGGCCCGGTTCTCCGGCGCGATGATGCTCTTCATCAGCATCGCCTTCGGCGTGGCGCTCGGCACCAAGACCGCCACGTACATCACCGGCAAGCTGATGCCGGCCTCCGCCGTTCCGCTCCCGGCCTGGACGGTCGTGGCCGCACTCCTGCTGGCGCCGCTGGCGTTCACGATCCTCCTCCGGGCCAACCCGCGGGACACCGGGTGGATCCTGGTCACGGGAGTGGTGACGTACTACGGCGGGATCCTGGGGGCCAATGTCCTCGGACCCGAGGTGGGGGCGTTCGTGGGGGCCCTGTCGGCCGGGCTGGCGAGCAACGTGTACGCCTGGCTCACCGACCGCCCCACCTCGGTGACGCTGGTGCCGAGCGTCCTGCTGCTGGTGCCGGGGAGCGTAGGGTTCCGGGGGCTGGCGTCGCTGCTCGACCGACAGACCATCCTGGGCGTGGAGACGGCGTTCCAGATGGTGCTGATCGCGTCGGCGCTGGTGGCGGGGCTCCTGGTGTCGTTCGTGCTCGGGCCGCAGCGCCGGCGTTATCAACGGGACATCTTTGCGAGCTGAGGCCGCCTAGCCGCGCGGGTGGAACTGCCGGTGCACCGACCGCAGGTACTCCCGGTCGACGTGGGTGTAGATCTGGGTGGTGGACAGGTCGGCGTGTCCGAGCATCTCCTGGACCGCCCGGAGGTCGGCTCCCCCCTCGAGGAGGTGGGTCGCGAACGAGTGGCGCAAGGTGTGCGGTGTCACCCGCTTCCGGATGCCCGCCCGCCTGGCCGCCTTCTTCACGACCCCCCACGCGCCCACCCTCGAGAGCGGCCGGCCCCGGAAGTTGAGCAGCAACCGGTTCCCGCTGGCGCCCGTATCGAGCTCGGGACGGAGCTGCCGCAGGTACACGGCCACCGCACCGATCACCGTGCGCCCCAGCGGCACGATCCGCTCCTTGCTCCCCTTCCCGAAGACCCGCACCACCTGGTCGTCGAGCCACAGGTCCACCGGGGTGAGTCCACAGAGTTCGGACACCCGGAGCCCGGCGCCGTAGGCGAGTTCGAGGAGCGCGCGGTCCCGCCACGCCAGCGGGTCGTCGAGCGGGGGCGCCTCGAGCATCGCGGAGACGTCGGCGACCGAGAGGGTGTCGGGGAGCTTGCGCCCGCGGCGGGGGGCCTCGAGGCGGTCGCTGGGATCAGCGGAAACGAGGCCCTCGGCCACGGCAAAGCGGAAATACGTCCGGACGGCCGACACGTGGCGCCGGATGGTGGCCGGCCCCAGCCCCAGGTCCTTCAGCCCGAACACGAAATCGCGGAGCGTCCGGGGCGTCAGCCGGTCGGGCCCGGCCAGGCCCGCCCCGCCCGCGAAATCGACGAGGTGCCTCAGGTCCCGCAGGTAGCTCTCGACGGTGTTGGGCGACGCGCCCGACTCGAGCGACAGGTGGTCGCGGAAGCCCTCGAGGAAGAAGGCGCGCTCCAGCTCCTCGCGGGTCACGTGGACGGGCCCTCGTGCAGCACCTTCTGGAGCACGGCGTCGACCACGTCGCCGGTGACCGGCTGCTGGTGGCGGCGGCGCCGGGCGCGGGACCGGACGAAGAGGCGGGCCGCGATCGCGAGCACCGCGAGCACCCCGACCATGGCCAGGATGCGGTTCACCTGGCCGACGAGGCGCACCATCGCGTCCCATTCGGAGCCGAGGAAGACGCCGACCACCGTCACGAAGCCGTACCAGACGGCCGATGCGGCGGCGATCGGGATGAGCGCCCGGCGCGGGGAGAGCCCGATGATGCCCGTGAACGGCGGGACGATCGCCCGGATCCCGGGGATCATCCGGGAGAGGAAGATGGCCGGCAGGCCCCAGCGCAGGTACTTCCGCTCGAGCGTGGCGAGCGCGTCGGCCGGGAGGAGCCGCCGCCCGAGCGCGGTCCCCGCAAAGCGGGGCCCGAAGCGCCGGGCGAGGCCGTAGACCAGTGCCGCGGCCGCGGTGTTGGCCGTGATGGTGACCGCGAACACCCACCACGGCGTGGTGACGCCCTGCTGCGACAGGAACGCTCCGAGCGCGACGGCGGTGTCGGCGGGGACCGGCGGGAAGATGTTCTCGAGTGCGGCGAGGAGGGCGAGGACCAGGTAGACAGCGCCCGCCGGGAGGCCCGACAGCCAGGCGAAGAGGCCGTGGATCAGCGGACCGGCTCCACGGTGGCGACGGCCATCACCGCGATCCCCTCCGCCCGGCCGATCCAGCCCATCCCCTCGTTGGTCTTGGCCTTGACCCCGACCGCATCGGGTGTCACCCCGAGCGCCGTGGCCAGCCGCTCGGCGATGGCGGGGAGGTGCGGCGCGAGCTTCGGGCGCTCGCAGATGACGGTGACGTCGCCCTGGACGAACCGCCACCCCTTGGCCTGCACCGTGGCGTGCGCCGCCGCGAGCAGCTTCATCGAGTCGGCGCCCTTCCATTGCGGGTCGGTATCGGGAAAGAGGCGCCCGATGTCCCCGGCGGCGGCGGCGCCGAGGATGGCGTCGGTGAGCGCGTGGGCGATGGCATCGGCATCGGAATGGCCGGTGAGCCCGCGATCCGAGGGGATGGCGACGCCCCCCAGGACGAGCGGCCGTCCGGCCTCGAAGCGATGCGAATCGTACCCGATCCCGGTGCGGCTCACGCCGCCGCCGTCTCTTCGATGATCGAGTAGTCCTGCCGGCGCCGCCGGGCGGCGTAACCGGCGTCGGTGATGAGCCGCTCGATCTCGGTGAGCGTGGTGCGGTAGGTGGTGCCGGCGGCCGAGACGACGTTCTCCTCCATCATCAGCGAGCCGTAGTCATTGGCGCCGAAGCGGAGCGCCACCTGGCCGATCTTGTGCCCCATCGTGACCCACGAGGACTGCAGGTTCGGCACGTTGTCGAGGACGATCCGCGCCATCGCGAGGGTGCGCAGGTAGGTCACGGCGTCGGTCTTGGCCTGGCCGGTGAACATCGGCGTGCCCTCGGGCTGGAGCGGCCAGCAGATGAACGCCGTGAAGCCGCCGGTCCGCCGCTGCACGGCGCGGACCCGGAAGAGGTGCTCCACCCGGTCCGCGCTGGACTCCCCCAGGCCGTACATCATCGTGACCGACGTCTTCATCCCCTGTCGGTGGGCCTCCTCCTGCACGTCCAGCCAGGCATCGGTCTGCGCCTTCTTCTTCGCGACCCGCGCGCGGACCGCGTCGACCAGGATCTCCCCGCCCCCGCCCGGAATGCTGTCGAGGCCGGCCGCGCGGAGCTGCCGGATCACCTCCGGCACCGGGAGGTGGAAGCGTTCGCTGAAGAACACCACCTCCGACGGCGAGAAGCCGTGGATGTGGATCGGGTGGTGACGCTTGATGTAGCGGAGCAGGTCGAGATACCACTCGAACGGGATATACGGGTTATGACCGCCCTGGAAGAGGATCTGCACCCCGCCGATGGCCTTGCATTCGTCGATCTTGGCGCCGATCTGCTCGTAGCTCAGGACGTAGCCGTCGTGGTCCTTGGGGCGCCGGTAGAACGCGCAGAACCCGCAGTCGGCGACGCAGACGTTGGTGTAGTTGATGTTCCGGTCGATGATGTACGTGACCGTGGGCTCCGGGTGGTGCTTCCATCGGAGGGCGTCAGCCTGGCGCCCCATCTCGAGCAGGTCCGCCCGTTCGTAGAAGTCGAGCGCTTCCCGGAATTCCGGCGAGGAACGGTCCACGGTGTCCATGGTCAGGCCGCGGTGATGAACGAGAGTGAACGGTCGGGCACTGCGCCATCCTGCGCCAGCCGGCGGAAGAACATGGTCAGGCCCTCGAGGTGGCGGGCGCCCAGGGCGTAGTCGAGGGTCCCGAGATAGTCGCGGCAGACGGCCTGGTCGACCCCGGTGGCCTGGGCGGCGTCGTGTGCCAGCTCGTCGAGGTGGGCCAGTCCCCACGCCCGGCCCTCCAGCAGGCGGTGGTGCACCGCGCGCACCGCCCCCGGGTCGGATGAGCGCCGGGCGGCCCAGACGGCAAAGACGAACGGCAGCCCCGTCCAGTCCTTCCACGCCGCGCCGAGGTCGACGGCATACGGGTATTTCTTCTGGGCCGCCAGGAGCAGCGCCGCATCACCGATGACGAGGACGGCGTCGTGGGGGAACGCCTCGAGCGCCGCCAGGTCGGTCGGTTCGGCCCGGACCGACGCGAACCGGGGGCTCACGCCCCACCGGTGCCGGCAGAGGAGCTCGAGCAACAGGACCGACGTATGGGACGACGTGGTCCGAAGCACCGCGCGGTCGCCCAGTTCGGTCGGGGGCACCCGGGCAAAGAGCATCACGCTGTGGACCGGGCCGTCGGAGGTGATGGCCAGGCCGGGCAGCAGGTGGTACTGCGGGGCGTGCCGGGCGTACTCCACCGCCGACACCACGCTCACATCGAGCTCGCCGGCGGCGAGCAGGTTGTTGAGGTCGGCCGCGGTGGCCGAGACGAGCTCGGCCGGCATCGGCACCACCCCCCGGTCGATGGCGCCGTAGACCGGGTAGCAGTTGATGTACGGGATGCGGCCGACCCTCATGCGGCGTGCACCACGGGCAGCTCCCGGCCGGGAACGTGCGCCGGATCCGGCGGGGTCGGCAGGTCGTCGAAGGTCTCGCGCACGGTGGCATACAGGCTGTCGCGCTCGACCGGGCGCTTGCCCGCCCCCCGGATCAACCGGACGAGGTCGAGGTACTGCATGTGCATCTGGGTCCGGGCGCCGGCCTCGTGGTAGACCCGCTCATACACGACCGTTCCCTCGACGTCGTCACATCCCCAGGACAGCGCCACCTGCGACATGAAGGGCGTGACCATCGGCCAGTGGGTCTTCACGTGGGGCACGTTGTCGAAGTAGAGCCGGCCGATGGCGATGTTCTTGAGGTCCTCGTACCCGGTGGTGGCGGTGCCGACCCGGTGGAGCGCCTCACCGAGCTCGTTGTTCTCGGTGTGGTAGGCCAGCGGGATGTAGGTCAGGAACCCGCCGGTCTCGTCCTGGAGCTCGCGCAGCATCGTGAGGTGCTCCACCCGGTCGCGGGCGGTCTCGACGTGGCCGTAGAGCATCGTGCAGTTGGTGGGGATGCCGAGCCGGTGCGCGGTCCGGTGGACGCGGATCCATTCCTCGCCGGTGAGCTTCCGCTCGGCGATCGTGGCCCGGACGGCGGTGCTGAACACTTCCGCCCCGCCACCCGGCATCGAGGTGAGGCCGGCATCCTTGAGCTGGAGGAGCACGTCCTCCTCGGTGGTCCTCTCGATCCGGGCCAGGTGCGCGATCTCGACCGCCGTCAGCGCCTTGATGTGGACGTCGGGATGCCGGGCCTTGAGCCCGCGCAGCATGTCGGTGTAATAGCTGAGCCGGAGCTTCGGGTGGAGCCCGCCCACGATGTGGAATTCGCGCGTCGGCATCCCGCGGGCCTGCTCCGCCTCGTGGTACACCTCGTCGAGGGAGCGGGTGTAATGCCCGTCCTCCTTCGGCATCCGGGCGAAGGAGCAGAAGGTGCAGGTATTGCGGAGGATGCAGACGTTGGTTGGGTTGATATGCTGGTTGGCGGAGAAGAACACCCGGTCGCCGTTCTTCCGGTCGTTGGCCCAGGCGGCCAGGGTGCCGATGGCCAGGAGGTCGTGCGACTCGTAGAGCGCGATGCCGTCGGCCGGGTCGAGCCGGCCGCCGGCCGCGACCTTCTCCGCGATGGGCCGCAGCGCCGGGTCCCGGAACTGGGCGGGGTCGAGCTGAACTGACATCCTATCCCCTTGGGATGCAGGGTCTTACCACGCCCAAATCTAGCCGGTCGCGCCGGGCCCGTGCCAGTTGATCACGCGGGGCCGGGCTCCACGTCGTCGAGGCGGGAGACATCGATGCTGAGCACCCCGTCCGGGCCCGGCGGATCGAACATCCCGGCGAACCGGCTGCCCCACAGGATCTCGCCGGCGCGGTAGGACGACCGGGCGTGCACGCTCTGGGCAAAGGTCTCATCGGTGCCGGTGAGGAGGATGAGGACCTCGGCGTCGGACTCGACCAGGTCGCGGTGGGTGAGCCCCCAGAACGGGCTCCCCTCGGCGATCGGGTGGACCACCGTCCACGCGAGCGGGAAGAAGGCCACCCGCCGCCGCTCCAGCTCCAGCTCCTCGAACTTCCTCGCCTTGCGGCCATCGTGATCGACCAGGCGGGCCAGCAGGACCTTGGCCTCCACGTCGATCATCTGGCTCTCGCGCTCGTTGACGATCCGGAACTCGAACGCCGTGTGCCCGCGGTACGGGGCGATGAGCGCGTGCTCGGAGAAGCGGACCTGGGCCCGCGGCCGGGAGAAGCGCGCGAAGATGATCCCGGTGGCGAGCGCCACGCCCAGGAGCCCGACCAGCGACTCGACCACGACGAGCGCGTTGGCCGCGTGGCCGATCGGCACGATGTTGCCGTAGCCGATGGTGGCGAAGGTCTCGACGCTGAAGAAGAACGCCCGGCCGAACTGCTGCATCCCCGGGTCGCCGGCGGCGGCGCTCAGCGCCCCGGGGCCGCACGCCAGGAAGAGGACCGCAAAGAGCAGGTTGACGCCGAGGTACGCGGCGGTAAGGAGCCCGAGGAACGACGGCCACGACATCTTGATCAGCGCGTGGTACGGGCTCAGCGCGGCGAGTCCCAGCCCCGCGCGCCGGACGTTGAAGCTCCCGTCGCGATTGAGGAGCCGGTGCCCGGGCCGGTCGGCGACGACGGACCCGAATCCGAGGTCCCGCTCCTCGATCACGCCCATGGTTCATCCCCCCAAGCGAACGACCCCCCGGCCCCGGAGGGCCGAAGGGTCACTGGAGGCGCCCCGCTCATCGGGTCACGCCTCGAACCGGCGCACCGCCAGCGTGACGTTGTGCCCGCCGAAGCCGAAGGAGTTGGAGAGCGCCACGTCGACCGCCCGTTCCCGCTTGACGTTGGGGACCGAGTCGAGGTCGCAATCGGGATCGGGCGTCACCTGGTTGATCGTGGGCGGCATCACGCCCCGGGTGGCCACCAGCAGCGACACGACGAACTCGAGCGCCCCCGCCCCGCCCAGCAGGTGCCCGGTCATCGACTTGGTCGAGGCGAACGCCAGCTTCCGGGCGTGGTCGCCGAAGACCGACTTGACCGCCCGGGTCTCCGCCGCATCGCCCAGCGGCGTCGAGGTGCCGTGGGCGTTGATGTAGCCGACGCGCGCCGGCTCGATCCGGCCGTCCTTGAGGCACTCGCGGATGGCGTGGGCGGCGCCGGCGCCGTCCTCGGGGGGCGAGGTGATGTGGTACGCATCGCCCGAGAGGCCGTAACCGATGACCTCGCCCAGGATGGTGGCGCCGCGCGCGGTGGCGTGTTCCAGCGATTCCAGCACCACCACCCCGGCGCCGTCGCCGAGCACGAAGCCGTCCCGGTCCTTGTCGAACGGGCGGCTGGCCTGCTCGGGGGCGTCGTTCCGGTTGGACAGGGCCTTCATGTTGTTGAAGGCGGCCACGGTGAGCCCGGTGATGGCGGCCTCGGAGCCCCCGGCCACCATCGCGTCGGCCACGCCGTGCTGGATGAGCCGGTACGACTCGCCGATGGCGTGCGCCGAGGAGGCGCAGGCCGAGACAGTGGCGAAGTTGGGGCCCTTGAGCCCGTAGCGGATCGACACGAGGCCGGCGGCGATGTCAGGGATGAACATCGGCACGAAGAAGGGCGACACCCGGTCGGGGCCCTTGAGGACGAACGCGGCGCAGTTGTCCTCGTAGGTCTGCATCCCGCCGATGCCGCTGCCGATGATGACGCCCGTCCGCTCGGGATCGGGGAACTTCCCCTCGAGCCCCGCCTGGGTCACGGCCTGGTGGGCCGCCCCCAGCGCGAACTGTGCGAACAGGTCATACCGGCGCGCCTCCTTCTTGTCGATGTACTGGAGCGCATCGAAGCCCTTCACCTCGCACGCGAACTTCACGCCCTGGCGGGAGGTGTCGAACTTGGTGATAGGTCCGGCCCCGGACCGGCCCGCCAGCAGGCCGGCCCAGGCGTCCTCCGTGGTGTTCCCGACCGGGGTCACCAGGCCGAGCCCGGTGACGACGACGCGGTGCGCCAAGGGTTACTTCCCGATCTTCTCGTGGAGGTACTTCATCGCATCGCCCACGGTGCGGAGCTTCTCCGCGTCCTCGTCGGGGATGTCGATGTCGAATTCCTTCTCGAACGCCATCACGAGCTCGACGGTGTCGAGGCTGTCGGCGCCCAGGTCCTCCATGAAGCTCGCCTCGCTGGTGAGCTTCTCGCGCTCGACACCGAGCTCCTCGACGATGATGTCCTTGACCTTGTCCTCGACGTTGCTGCTCATGGGCTCCTCAAGAGGCTTGAAAAGGGATCCGACCCTAGATGACCATCCCACCATCGACCACCAGGACCTGCCCCGTGACATAGGCGGCAAGATCCGACGCCAGGAACAGCACGGCGCCCGCCACGTCCTCCGGCCGGCCCAGCCGTTCCAGCGCGATCTCCTTCAATAATGCGGCCCGCGCGTCGGGCGGCAAGGCCGCCGTCATGTCGGTCTCGATGAAGCCCGGGGCCACGCAGTTGGCCAGCACGTTCCGGCTCGCGTATTCCTTGGCCACCGACTTGGTGAACCCGACCAGCCCCGCCTTGCTCGCCGCGTAGTTGGCCTGGCCCTTGTTGCCCGTCAGGCCCACGATGCTCGTGATGTTGATGATCCGCCCGCCCCCGCGCTTCATCATCCCCTTGAGCACGGCCTTGACGGTGCGGAACGCCCCCTTGAGGTTGGCGTCGAGCACCTGGTCCCATTCGTCCTCGCCCATCCGGAGCAGCAGGTTGTCCCGGGTGATGCCGGCGTTGTTGACCAGGATGTCCACCGGCCCGAGCTCGCGGGTCACGGCGTCGACGGCGGCCTGGATCGACGCGGCATCGCCGACGTCGCACGCATAGCCGCGGGCGCGCTCGCCGATCTCGGCGGCGACGGCCTGCGCCCGGGTCGCGTCGCGGCCGAGGATCGCGACCTTGGCCCCCGCCCCGTGCAGCGCGGCCGCCACGGCGCGCCCGATGCCCCGGGTGCTGCCGGTGACGAATGCGGTCTTGCCGGAAAGGTCGATCGGACCGGGCATCGAAGCGCTCACTGGTTCAGGAACTTCTCGACCTCATCGGCGCTGCCGAGCGGCGTGCTCGCGGCGCCGGGGACGATCTTCTTGAGAAGCCCGGAGAGCACCGTCCCGGGCCCGAGCTCGACATACGCCGCGCCGGGCGCCGACCGGGCGGCCTGTTGCTGGCACTCGACCCACCGGACCGGCGCGGTGAGCTGCTCGGCGAGGAGCCGGATCGCATCGGCCGCCGTGGCGACCGGCCCCGCGCTGGCGTTGGCCACGACCGGGAACCGGGGATCCCGGAACCCGGCGGCCGCCAGCGCATCCCGGAGCCCCGGCACGGCGGGCGCCATCAGCGGGGAGTGAAATGCGCCGCTCACCTTGAGCCCGATGACCCGCTTGGCGCCGCGGGCCTTGCACCCCTCGCCGGCGCGGGCCACGGCGCCGGGATCGCCGGAGATGACGGTCTGGGTCGGCTCGTTCAGGTTGGCGGCCACAGCCACCTCAGCCGCGGTCGAAGCTTCGGCGCAGGCCGCCGCCACCTGGTCGGCGTCGAGGCCCAGCACCGCGGCCATCGTGCCGGCCCGCCGGGTGCCCGCCTCGTACATCAGCTCGCCGCGGCGGCGGACCAGCTTCGCGGCCGCCTCCGGCGTGAGCGCGCCGGCGGTGACATATGCGCTGTACTCCCCGAGACTGTGTCCCAGCGCCACCTGCACCGTGCCCAGCCGCGGCTGCACCACGGCGAAGACCGCCGCCGTGTGGGCCAGGATCGCGGGCTGGGCGTTATGGGTCCGGGTGAGCTCTTCCTCCGGGCCCTCCCACATGATCCGGGAGAGGGCGACGCCGAGCGCCTCGTCGATGGCGCGGAAGGTGTCGCGGGCGGCGGGAAAGCGCTCGGCCAGGTCCTTGCCCATCCCGACCCTCTGCGCGCCCTGGCCGGGGCAGAGGATGACCGTCACCAGCGCACCACCGTGCTGCCCCAGGTGAACCCGGCGCCGAATGCGACGAGGAGGAGCAGCGAGCCGCGCTTGATGCGCCCGGCGGCCTCGGCCTCCACCAGCGCCAGCGGGATCGACGCCGAGGAGGTGTTGCCGTAGCGGTCGAGGTTGACCATCACCTTGTCCATCGGCATCCCGGCGTGCTTGGCGGTGGCCTCGATGATGCGCACGTTGGCCTGGTGCGGCACCATCAGGTCGATCTCCTCGGCCTTGACGCCGGCGCGCTTCAGGGCCTCATCGCACGCTTCGGCCATCGTCAGGACGGCGGCCTTGAAGACCTCGCGGCCGGCCATCTTCATCAGGTAGCTGCGATCGGCGAGCACCTGGGCATCGAACGGGTGCGCCGCACCGCCGGCCGGACGGTAGAGCAGCTCGGCCAGCGTGCCGTCGGAGCGGATGAACGTCGAGAGCAACCCGCGATCGCCGGTGGCCTTCCGCACCACGGCCGCGCCGGCCGCATCGCCGAAGAGGATGGCGGTCGAGCGGTCGGTCATGTCGGTGATGGACGTGAGCATCTCGGCGCCCACCACGAGCACGTTCTCGCTCTGGCCCGACGCGATGAGCCCCTCGGCCAGCGTGAGTCCGTAGACGAAGCCAGGGCACGCGGCCGAGATGTCGAAAGCCGCCGCCCGCTTCGCGCCGAGGAGCGCCTGGAGGTCGCACGCCGTGGACGGCAGGAGCCGGTCGGGAGTGGCCGTCGACAGGACGATGGTGCCGATGTCGTCCGGGCCGAGGCCGGCCTGGCGCAGGGCGACCGTGCTCGCCTGGCGGGCGAGCTCGGCGACGGTCATCCCGGGGTCGGCGTGATGGCGTTCCCGGATCCCGGTCCGCTCGACGATCCACTGGTCGGAGGTGTCGAGGGTCTTCTCGAAGTCGCGGTTGGTGACGACACGCGGGGGCACGGCCGTGCCCAGGCCCGCGATGTACGCGATCGGGCGGTGGGTCATGCCGAGGCCGTCGCTTCGCGCCGGGCGAATTCCTCGCCGATGTGGCGGCTCAGGTTCGCCTCGACCGACTGGACCGCGACCCGGATGGCGTTCTTGATCGCGGTGGGGCCGGAGGACCCGTGCCCGATGATCGACACGCCCTTGACCCCGAGGAGGGGCGCCCCGCCGTACTCGGAGTAGTCGAGGGTCTTGAACGCCTTCTGGATGTCCTCGCGATCGAGGATGGCGGGTGCATCGCGCTTGAGGAGCCGCACGATGAGCCGGGCCACCGACTCGTAGAACTTGAGCACGACGTTGCCCACGAAGCCGTCGCACACCACCACGTCGATCTGGCCCCACTTGGCGTGGCCCACCAGGATGTCCCGGCCCTCGATGTTGCCGATGTAGCGGAGGCCCGCCGCCTGCTTGAGGAGGGCATGGGCCTCGCGGACGGCGGCGTTCCCCTTCTCGTCCTCCTCGCCGACGTTGAGGAGCCCGACCGCCGGCTCGGCGCGGCCGAGGATGTCGCGCATGTAGACCGTCCCGAGGCGGGCGAACCCGACCAGCTCGGCGGCGGTGCAATCGACGTTGGCGCCGCCATCGAGGACCAGCACCGCACCGTCGGGGGTCGGGAACGGCGTCGCGACCGAGGCGCGCTTCACACCCTCGTGGAGGCCGAGCATCAGGGTGGAGGCCGCGAGGACCGCGCCGGTGTTGCCGGCGGAGACGTAGGCGTCGGACTTGCCCTCCTTCTGGAGGGCGAGCCCGACGACGAGGCTGGAGTTCGGCTTCTTGCGGACCGCCTGGAGCGGCTTCTCGTCCATCCCGATCACGTCCGGGGCGGCGATGACGTCCAGGCGCGAGCGGTCGATCTCAGGGTGCTTGGCGAGTTCGGGCTCCAGCACGTCCGGGCGCCCGACGAGCTGCACGCGGAACGTGGCGGGCAATTCCGCCAGGGCGAGGGCCAGGCCCTCGACCTCGGCGGCGGGGGCGTGATCGCCTCCCATCCCGTCCAGCGCAACGCGGATCACGCTCACTCGTCCCCGACTTCGACCGCCTTCTTGCCCCGGTAATAGCCGCACGTCGGACAGACGCGGTGCGGCAACTTGGGGCTGGAGCAACGCGGGCACGCCTGCGTCTTCATCCCTGCGCCCGAATGGTGCCCGCGCCGGAGCCGCTTGCGGGACTTGGACATCTTTCGCTTGGGAACGGCCATGGGATCCTCTGATCACGCCTTCGGGGCCGCGCACCCGCACGGCCCCTGGTTCAAGTCGGCACCACACTTCGGGCAGAGACCGGCGCAGTCGTCCCGGCACAGCAGGAACGGCGGCACCGCCAGCACCACTTCCTCCCGCACCACGGGACGCAGGTCGACCTGGGTGGCCCGCGGCGCCAGGACGTAGACCTCCGGGTCGTCGGCGGCCTCGGCGTCGGCGCTGAAGTACGCGGACACGTCGGTCGCGACCGGGAACGTCACGTCGGCCAGGCACCTGCGACAGTGCCCCTGCACCGTCCCCACCAGCCGCCCGGTCCAGAAGACGTCGCCTTCACCGGTCGCCTGGAGCCGCCCCTCCACCTCGAGGGGCGTGGCCAGGCCGAGATCGAGCCCGGCAAAGAGTTCATCGTCCGGCGGAACGCGGTCGACGGTATCGACCGGCCCCTTCTGGAGATCACGCAGATCGACCTGCAACATAGCCACTAAAGCTATCCGGGACGCGGGTTTAGGTCAAGCTGAGCACAAACTCGAAATGCCCGGGCACGCGCCGGCGACCGGCCCAGGGACCGGGCCACCGTCGAGGCCTTCCCTGCCCGCCCCGGTCAGGCGAACAGCCCGGCCAGTTCCGCTTCAGTGAAGAAGAACCCGACCTCACGCGCGGCGTTCTCCGCGCTGTCGGAGGCGTGGATGGCATTCCGGCCCTTCGACTCCGCGTGGAGCTTGCGGATGGTCCCGGGAGCGGCCTCCCGCGGGTCGGTCGCGCCGATCACGGTCCGGAGGTGGGCGACGGCGTCCGCGCGCTCCAGCGCCAGCGGCACGCAGGGACCGCTGGTCATGAACTCGACCAGCTCGGGATAGAACGGGCGGCCCTGATGGACCGCGTAGAACGCGCCGGCCTGGGCCTTCGTGAGGCGGACCATGCGGGCCGACCGGACCACGAAGCCCTCCCGCTCGAGGTGGGCGATGATGGCGCCGATCTTGTGGGTGGCCACGGCGTCCGGCTTGACGATGGCGAGGGTGGTCTGGGTGTCCGACACGCGGTGCTCCGTTAGGTGGAATGGTCGCTCAACTGCCCAGCAATTTCCGCACGATGTCCGCGCGGGTGAGCAGGCCCGTCAGCCGCCCGTCCTTCACCACCGGGCAGCGGTCGATCTGCTTGTTGGCCATCAGCGACGCGACGTCGGTGACGGCCTGGTCCTCCGACACGCAGAGCACGCTGCGCGTCATCACGTCCCGCACCGGGATGTCGAGCGGTCTGCGGGTGGCGTGGCCCGGCGCGCGCGGGACCGCGCGGAATTCGCCCGTGATCACCCGCTGCATGTAGGCGGGCACCAGGTGCTGGAGGAGCTCGCGATTGCTCAGGAGCCCGACGACCTCTCCCCCGGCACCGACGACCGGCAATGCCTCCCAGCGGTGCTGCACCAGCACCCGCGCCGCATCGGCGAGGGGCACGTCGGGCGTGACGCTCAGGACGCCGGGGGTCATGATGTCCCGGACGAGGAGCGGTCCCTCGAGCTCCACTTCCGCCATCCCGGGCGCCGCCAGGATCTCGGCGGCGCTCGTGGCCCGGTGCAACGCGCCGACCACGTCGGGATCGGCCAGGGCGCGGCTGAACGCCGCCAGGGCCTGGAGATACCGCGCGGCATCCCGCGGCGGCGCCAGGATCAGGAGCACGATCCGCGCGCGGAAGGCCGGATCCTCAGGCCAGGCAAGCGGCGTCTCCGCCACACCGAGCGCCGCCACCACGCGGTCGACCGCCTCGGTACGGAAGTGCGGCAGGAAGGCGTTCGGCCCGAGCGACACCACGTCCTCGAGCCGGGCCTTCCGCCGCACCTCAGCGACCTGCGCCGGATCCCTGACCCCGCTCCCCGCCGCGCTGACCGCCAGGAGCTGGTCCACCGCCTCGAGGAGGCTGTGGCCGCGGAGCGGGACCAGCACCCGCTCCGGCGCCAGGAGGCCGGTGAGCCTCACTTCATCCGGGCCTTCAGGAGCGGGACGACGTCGACCGGACGCTTCATCACGCTGATGCCCGCGGCCTCGAATGCCGCCATCTTCTCCGCGGCCGTCCCGGCGTGGCCGGAGATGATGGCGCCGGCGTGGCCCATCCGCCGTCCCGGCGGCGCGGTCTGGCCGGCGATGAAGCCGACGACCGGCTTGGTGACGTGCTGCTTCACGAAATCCGCCGCGTGCTGCTCGTCGGTGCCGCCGATCTCGCCCATCATCACGATGGCATCGGTGCCCGGGTCATCCTGGAACGCCCGCAGGCAGTCGATGAAGTTCGTCCCGATGATCGGGTCGCCGCCGATGCCGACGCAGGTGCTCTGCCCGATCCCGTTCTTCGTGAGATGGTTGACCACCTCGTAGGTCAGCGTGCCGCTCCGCGACACCAGGCCGACGCGGCCGGGCGCGCAAATGTTGCCGGGGATGATGCCGACCTTGGCCTCGCCCGGGGTGATGGCGCCGGGGCAGTTGGGCCCGATGAGCCGCGCCCCGCGCTCCCGCACGTAGGGCATCACGCGGGTCATGTCCATCACCGGCACGCCCTCCGTGATGCACACGACCAGCTTGATGCCGGCATCGACCGCCTCATAGATGGCCCCGGCCGCGCCCGCCGGCGGCACGTAGATGACCGAGGTGTTGGCCCCCGCGCGCGCGACCGCCTCCGCCACGGTGTCGAAGACGGGGACGGTGCCCTCGAACACCTGGCCGCCCTTCCCCGGCGTGACGCCGGCGACGACCTTCGTGCCGTAGGCGATCATCTGCTTCGAGTGGAACGAACCGTCCCGCCCGGTGATGCCCTGCACCACCAGCTTCGTGTCCTTCCCGATGAAGACGCTCACGCGGCCTCCTTGACCAGCTTGACCACCCGGGCGACGGCCTCGTCCATGTCGCTCAGCGCCTCCATCCCGATGCCCCGGAGGATCTTGACCGCCTCCGCCTCGTTGGTGCCGGTGAGCCGGACGACGATCGGCACCTTGACCGGGAACTTCTCGAGCGCGGTCTTGAGCCCGTTGGCCACGTCGTCGGTCCGGGTGATGCCGCCGAAGATGTTGAAGAGGATGCCCTTCACGTTCGGGTCGCTGGTGATGATCCGGAGCGCGTTGACGACCTTCTCCGGGTTCGAGCTGCCGCCGATGTCGAGGAAGTTGGCCGGCTCGCCGCCGTAGTACTTGACGAGGTCCATCGTGGCCATCGCCAGGCCGGCGCCGTTGACCACGCAGCCGACGTTGCCGTCCAGCTTGATGAACGTCAGGTTGGCCTTCCGGGCCTCGACCTCGCTCGGGGCCTCGGCGGTCTCGTCGCGCAGGGCGGCGAGGTCGGGCCGGCGGTCGAGTTCATTGTCGTCGATGCTCACCTTGGCGTCGAGCGCCAGGACCTTGCCGTCCGGCGTCGTGACCAGCGGGTTGATCTCGGCGAGCGAGGCGCCGTTGTCGGTGAACGCCCGGTAGAGCTGCTGCAGGATGGCCGCTGCCGCCTTCACGTGGCCGAAGTCCTTGTAGAGGAAGAACCCCAGGGTCAGCGCCTGGTGCGGCAACAGTCCGAAGCGCGGGTCGACCGGGAGCTTGAGGATCTTCTCCGGCGTCTTGGCGGCGACCTCCTCGATGTCGATGCCACCGGCCGGGCTCACCATGAACACCGGGCGCTGCGACTCCCGGTCCATGATGATGCCGACGTACGCCTCCGAGGCGATGTCGGCCGCGGGCACCACCAGCACCTTGTGGACCGTGAGCCCCTTGATCGTCATCCCGAGGATCTTGGACGCCACGTCCTTGGCCTCGCCCGGCGTGGCGGCCAGCTTGACCCCGCCGGCCTTGCCGCGCCCGCCCGCATGCACCTGGGCCTTCACGACGACCTTGCCGCCCAGCTTCTTCGCAATGCCCGCCGCCTCTTCCGGCGTCGCGGCGACATCGCCCTCGAACATCGGCACGCCGGCCCGCTGCAGCAGGGCGCGCGCCTGGTATTCGTGCAGGTTCACGTCACATCCTCACGATGGTGGTTCCGGTCCGGCCCTCGAGGGCCGCCAGTCCTTCTGACAATCGGGCGATGACCGCCCGTTCCCCGCCGGCGCGCACGAACGCCGCGCCAGCCTCGACCTTGGGAGCGATGCTCCCCCGCTCCAGGGTGCCGGAAGCGAGCAGCCCGTCCGCCTCGGCGAGGGTCATCGTCCGGATCGGCGCCGCGGCGGGCGTTCCCCAGTCACGATACACCGCATCGGCCTCGGTCAGGATGACCAGGACCTCGGCGCCGAGATCCCGCGCCAGCACCGCCGAGACGCGGTCCTTGTCGACCACGGCGTCGAGCCCCTCGAGGGCGAGCGCCCCGTCCCGATACACCGGCGGCCCGCCGCCCCCGGCCGCGATGACGATCACGCCCTGGGCCACCAGTCCCTTGACCAGTGGCGCTTCGACGACGGCCACCGGCGAGGGACTCGCCGTGAGCCGGTGCCAGTGCACGCCGTCGGCGTCGAGCTTGACCGGCACACCCCGCGCCTCGAGCCGACGCGCGGTCTCGGCGTCGAGCGGATGGCCGGCCCGCTTGACCGGGGTCTTGAGCTGCGGGTCGGCCGGGTCGACCTCGGTCTGGGTCACGAGCGTCACCACCGGCCGGTCGACCCCTGCGCGACGGAGCGCGTTCTGCAGGGACTGCTGGATCATGTACCCGATCCATCCGGCGGTGCCCGCCACCAGCACCCCGAGCGGCAGCGGCTCCACGAGACCGGCCGCCGTCTCGTTGCGCACCAGCTCATCGCCGATCTGGGGCCCGTTGCCGTGGACCACCGCGACGTTCCATCCGGCGCGGGCGAGCTCGACGATCGGCGCGAGGCTCTCCCGGGTATGCCGGAACTGGTTGGTGATCGTCGCCGGCTCCCCGGCCCGGGCGAGCGCGTTGCCACCGAGGGCCACGACAACGGTCTTTTTTGGGCCCATCTCGGCGCTCGAGGTCATCAGAACGCCGAAAGTAGCGGCACAGCTAACGATTTACAAGCGCACGACTTACGGCTCTTCAACGAGTTCCTTGAGCGCCGTGAACGCGCGGGTGAACGCCGCCAGGTCGCCCCGCCGGAGGGCGGAGTCCGCGCGCTCGACCCAGAGCCGCGCCTGGGCCAGGCGGCTCGACGCCCCGGGATTGGGCACGAGCGGAGCCTGTTGCCCGAGGAGATTGGCCCACGCACCGGGGAGATCGCGTCCCCCGCCGAGCCGCCGGTCGACCGCGACATTGGCCCAGAGGAGCGCCGGCAAGGACGCCGGCGTCGAGCGGTAGCTCAACTGTGCCGCCTCCAGGCGACCACCGCGCCAATCGTACTGGACCGGGCCGCTGACCGCCCGGCCCCCGGCGGCCTGCAGCGAATCGACCAGCTGGCCATACGACGGAAAACCGGTCCAGCTCCGCTCGAGACGGCGGGGGCCGGGCAACGTGGCCGCTTCGGGGATGCGGACGAGGCGCGGCGTCAGGCGTCCCGCGTGCACGGCGCCGACCAGCAGCGCCACGACGCGTCCGGGCGGCGCCGGGTCGACGAACGGGATCTCCAGCACCGGCGCGGTCGCGTCCCACACCGGCACCGGGCGCACGAGGTCGCCGCTGTCGACCGCCACCGGGGGGAGGGCGAATGTGGCGCCCGCCAGGACCCGTGCCTGGATCGCGAGCCACGGCGCCGGGTACGCGAGGCGGGCGACGACCCCCGCCGGGATGGAGTCGGCGGGCCCGATGGCTCCGTCGGCGAGGTCGGCCCAGGCGCGCGCGACGGGTCCTGCGCCCGGCGTGAGGTAGAGCCGGGACACACCGGAGGCGGCGTCCACGACACCAAGGAGGCCGGCATCCGCGCCGCCCGCGTCGGCGCCGAGCACCTCGGTCCGGGGCGCCAGCGGGAACGCGTAATATGGAAGCGATCCACGCACGGCCCACGCGACCCGGCCGCCGGCGAGAATGAGCTGGGGTTCTGACCATCGCGCCGGCGGGAAGAGCGCGGCCAGGCGTGCCGTCGGGTCGAGCCGCCATCCCAGCCGGGACGAGTCCGTCACCCCGCGGCCGAGGAGTGCGCCGGCCTGGGCCGCCCAGGCCAGGGCGAGGCGCCGTGCCGCGCCACCGACCGGGATGCCGGTGCGGGCCAGCATCCAGTCAGGCGCGCCCGGCCAGAGCGCCCCGGCGGCGAGCGATCCGTAGGTCGTGATGCCAGGATACGCCAGCGGATCGGCAGCACGATACGACAGCGGCCCGCCGGCGGCGTTCACCTGGTCATCGGCGACCACCGAGAGCACCGCCGAATCGGCGGCGGCCCGTAAGAGCAGCCACGCCCGCCGGGGGTGTCCGTCCACGATCACCGCCCCGCGGGAGGCGGCGGCCACCCGATCGCCGGGGCCGGCAGCCGGCAAGAGGAGCCCGGCCGGCCAAAGGCCGGCGCCGGCCGGCATCGACGGGATCGGGGCCGGGAGTTCCGGCGCTCCCTGGTCGAGGAGGCCAAGGTCCCAG
>DATIEF010000138.1:0-3031 GCA_035455865.1 Gemmatimonadales bacterium
CATCGTTGGGGCCAATATACGGGTTATCGAGGAATTCGCACGTCCCAATAAGTAGTAGTTACACAGACTACGTTGCCGGTCTGCGCACCACCGCGTTGGGCCAGTCAGGTCATTTCAGTGATCGGCGAGATCCCGGTCGGCGTTCACCTTGGGCCCATTAAATCGTTCATGCATCAGCGATTAGCCGAGAGCCTTGGCGACGATTGCCAGTTGATTGACAATTCCGACTCCGGAACATAGGATTCACAGTTCACGGTCCGGTAGCGTCGTCGGAGACAGGTCGCCATGAGTTCATCGGTCGAGTCCCTGGTCAACCAGGAATACAAGTACGGCTTCGTCACCGACATCGACGCGGATGCCTTCCCGCCGGGCCTGAACGAAGACGTCGTCCGCGCCATCTCCGAGCGGAAGCAGGAGCCGGCGTTCCTCCTCGAGTGGCGCCTGCAGGCCTACCGGAAGTGGCTCACCCTCTGGGAGCCGCACTGGGCCAACGTGACCTACGGCCCGATCGACTATCAGGCCATCCGCTACTTCTCGGCTCCGAAGACCAAGAAGCCGCTCGGCTCCCTCGCCGATGTCGACCCCGAGCTGCTGCGCACGTACGAGAAGCTGGGCATCTCGCTCACCGAGCAGAAGATGCTCGCCGGCGTGGCCGTGGACGCCATCTTCGACAGCGTGTCGGTGGCCACGACGTTCAAGGAGAAGCTCAAGGAATACGGGATCATCTTCTGCTCCTTCTCCGAGGCGGTGCGCGAGCACCCGGACCTGGTGCAGAAGTACCTGGGCACGGTGGTCCCTTCGGGCGACAACTTCTTCGCCGCCTTGAACGCCGCGGTGTTCAGCGACGGGTCGTTCGTCTACATCCCCAAGGGCGTCAAGTGCCCGATGGAGCTCTCGACCTACTTCCGCATCAACACCGCGGACGTGGGGCAGTTCGAGCGCACCCTCATCGTGGCCGATGAAGGCGCCCAGGTGAGCTACCTCGAGGGGTGCACCGCCCCCAAGCGCGACACCAACCAGCTCCACGCCGCCGTGGTCGAGCTCGTGGCGCTCGACGGCGCCACCATCAAGTACTCCACGGTGCAGAACTGGTACGCCGGCGACAAGGACGGCAAGGGCGGCATCTACAACTTCGTCACCAAGCGCGGCAAGGCGGGGGCCCGCTCCAAGATCTCGTGGATCCAGGTCGAGACCGGCTCGGCCATCACCTGGAAGTATCCGAGCGTCATCCTCCAGGGCGATGACTCGGTGGGCGAGTTCTACTCGGTGGCCGTCGTCAACAACCACCAGCAGGCCGACACCGGCACCAAGATGATCCACGTCGGCAAGCGGACCCGGTCCACCATCGTGTCCAAGGGGATCTCCGCCGGCCACGGCAACAACAGCTACCGGGGCCAGGTCAAGGTGCTCCCCCGCGCCGAAGGGGCGCGCAACTACACCCAGTGCGACTCGATGCTCATCGGGAACCGCTGCGGGGCGCACACCTTCCCCTACATCGACATCCAGAACCCGACCGCCACGCTCGAGCACGAGGCCAGCACGTCGAAGATCAGCGAGGACCAGATCTTCTACCTCAAGCAGCGCGGCCTCAACACCGAGAACGCGATCTCGATCATCGTGAACGGGTTCTGCAAGGAAGTGTTCCTGAACCTCCCCACCGAGTTCGCCGTCGAGGCCCAGAAGCTCCTCGGCGTCTCGCTCGAGGGGAGCGTGGGGTAGGGGTCGTTGGTCGTTGGTCATCGGTCGATAGTCCCTGACTGGCGACTGGCCGCTAACGACCGACGACCAACGACTGACGACCAACGACTGACGACCAACGACCAACGACCAACGATAGCAGGCGCGCCCGTGCTCCAGATCAAGAACCTCACCGCGAACGTCGGCGACAAGCCGATCCTGAAGGGCATCGACCTCACCGTCAACGCCGGCGAGGTGCATGCGGTGATGGGGCCCAACGGCTCCGGCAAGAGCACCCTCGCGCAGGTCATCGCCGGCCACCCGGCGTACACGGTCACCGGCGGGCAGGTGCTCTTCGAGGGCCAGGACCTCCTCGCGATGGAGCCGGAGATCCGCGCCCAGGCGGGCGTGTTCCTCGCGTTCCAGTATCCGGTCGAGATCCCGGGCGTCACCAACGCCTACTTCCTGCGGGCCGCGTTCAACGAGATCCGCAAGGCGCACGGCGAGGAGGAGATGGACCCGATCGACTTCCTCGACCTCCTCGAGGAGAAGCTCAAGCTGGTCGAATGGGGCCCCGAGATCATGCAGCGGGCCGTGAACTTCGGGTTCTCCGGCGGCGAGAAGAAGCGCAACGAGATCCTGCAGATGGCGGTGCTCGCGCCGAAGCTCGCCATCCTCGACGAGACCGACTCGGGCCTCGACATCGACGCCCTCCGGATCGTGGCCAACGGGGTCAACAAGCTCAAGCGCCCCGACAGCGCCACGGTCGTGGTCACCCACTACCAGCGCCTCCTCGACTACATCATCCCCGATTTCGTCCACGTGCTGGCCGGCGGCCGCATCGTGAAGTCGGGCGGCAAGGAACTGGCGCTCGAGCTCGAGGCGAAGGGCTACGAGTGGCTGGAGTCGGGCGCGGAGGCGCTGGCGTGACCCAGGCGTTCGCCGAGCAGTTCGCGCGCACCCGGGTCGGCGGCTCGCCGCCCTGGCTCACCGCGCTCCGCGAGCAGGCGATGGCGCGCTTCGGCGAGGTCGGCTTCCCCACCCTGCGGGATGAGGACTGGCGCTTCACCGACATCGGTCCGGTCACGAAGGCCTCCTTCGCCACGCCGCCCGCCGGCGCGGCGGTGTCGGCGGGCGCCATCGCGCCCTTCGCCTTCGGCGCCCACGAAGGGGTGCGGCTGGCGTTCGTCGACGGGCGGTACGACCCCGCCCTCTCGGTCCGCCCGGCCCTTCCCGCCGGCGTCACCGCCGCGCCGCTCTCCGAGATCCTCGGCACCCCCGCCGCCGCTTCGCTCCTGGAACCGCGCCTGGGCACCCTGGCCCGCGCCGAGATGACGCCGTTCGTGGCGCTCAA
>DATIEF010000139.1:0-3181 GCA_035455865.1 Gemmatimonadales bacterium
GCAGGTTGGGCTCGCGATAGCGCAGCACCATCACGCCGATGCATACGATCGTGAACGCTAGCAGCGTGCCGATGGACACCAGGCTGGCCGCGTCCGAAATCGGCAGAATCGCGGCGAAGAACGCCACCGCGACGCCGGTGACGATCGACGTGATCCACGGCGTGTGGAACTTCGGGTGCACCTTGGCCACGAAGGGCGGGAGGAGCCCGTCCTTCGACATCGTCCAGAAGACGCGAGACTGGCCCAGGAGCATCACGAGGATGACCGACGACAGGCCGGCGATGGCGCCGAGCTTGATCAGCCCTGAGATCCAGCCGAGCCCGGCGTGGTCGGCCACGACCGCGATCGGGTCGGGAACGTTGAGCTGCTGGTAGGGCATCACGCCGGTGGCGATGCCCGAGACCACGATGTAGAGGATGGTGCAGATGAGGAGCGAGCCGATGATGGCGATCGGCATGTCGCGCTGGGGATTCTTGGCCTCCTGCGCCGCGGTGCTCACGGCATCGAACCCGATGTAGGCGAAGAACACGACCCCGGCGCCCGCCATCACGCCGGTCCATCCGAACTGCTCCCGGACCCCGGTGTTGGGCGGGATGAACGGGTGCCAGTTGGCGGGGTTGATGGCCTTGGCCGCCAGCACGATGAAGAGCAGCACCACCGCCACCTTGATGACCACGATGGCGTTGTTGACCGTGGCCGACTCCTTGATGCCCACCACCAGGAGCGTGGTCACGATGGCGATGATCAGCACCGCCGGCAGGTTGAAGATGGCGGTGACGGTCGAGCCGTCCGGGAGGGTGACGATCTGGCCCCGCGCCGCGGTGAGTGCCGCCGGGATGTGGATCCCGATGCCGTCGAGGAACGACACCACGTACCCCGACCAGCCGATGGCCACGGTCACGGCGCCGAGCGCATACTCGAGCACCAGGTCCCAGCCGATGATCCAGGCGATCAGCTCGCCGAGGGTGGCGTAGCCGTAGGTGTACGCGCTCCCCGCCATCGGGACGAGCGACGCGAACTCGGAGTAGCAGAGCGCCGCGAAGATCGACGCGACGCCGGCCAGCACGAACGACAGCACCACCGCCGGGCCCGAGTTGACGGCCGCCACGGTGCCGGTCAGCACGAAGATGCCGGTGCCGATGATGGCGCCGATGCCGAGCGCGGTGAGGTTGACGGCGCCGAGGGCGCGCTTGAGGCTGTGGTCGGTCTCGGCCTCGACCTGGAGTTCCGAGATGCTCTTGCGGCGCCAGAGGCCGGCGCCGTGCGCGGGGAGGGGCGCGCCCTTCACTTCGGGTTCGCTCATGCGGTACCTCGACCTGGGGGGAGTCGATCACATGGCCGGGCGGCCCGCCGGGATCCGGCGGACGCCTGGATCACGCGCTGTAGTTCGGGGCTTCCCGGGTGATGGTGACGTCGTGCGGGTGGCTCTCGCGGAGCCCGGCGGTGGTAATTTGAACGAATTCGACCTGCGTGCGCAACGCCTCGACGTCGCCGACCCCGCAATACCCCATCCCGCTGCGGAGCCCGCCGACCATCTGGAAGAGCACGTCGCCCACCGGGCCCCGGTAGGGGACGCGGCCTTCGATCCCCTCGGGCACGAACTTGGAAGGGGCCATCTCCCCCTCCTGGAAATAGCGGTCCGCGGAGCCGTCCTGCATCGCCGACATGCTCCCCATCCCGCGGATCATCTTGTAGCGGCGCCCCTCGGCCAGCACCGACTCCCCCGGGCTCTCCTCGGTGCCGGCGAGCATCGCGCCCATCATCACCGAGCAGGCCCCGGCCGCGAGCGCCTTGACGGCGTCGCCGGAATACTTGATCCCGCCGTCGGCGATGACCGGCACATCCCCCGCGCCCCGCACGCCGTCCATCACCGCGGTCACCTGGGGCATTCCGACGCCCGTCACCACCCGGGTGGTGCAGATGCTGCCGGGCCCCACGCCCACCTTGACCGCGTCCACCCCGCGCCGCACAAGCTCACGGGCGCCCGCCTCGGTGGCCACGTTGCCTGCCACGAGCTGCGCGTCGGGGAACTTCTGCCGGAGCGCGTCGACGGTCTTGAGGACCCCCTCGCTGTGGCCGTGCGCGGAGTCGACCACCAGCGCGTCGACCCCGGCGTCGAGGAGCGCGCGGGCCCGGTCCACCGCCGCCGGCGAGCCGCCGACCGCCGCCGCCACCCGGAGCCGGCCGTGCTGGTCCTTGTTCGAGTTGGGGTGCTGCCGCCGCTTGAAGATGTCCTTGACCGTGATGAGGCCCTTGAGGACGCCGGCCTCGTCGACCACCGGGAGCTTCTCGATCCGGTGCCTGGCCAGGATCCGCTCCGCCGCATCGAGCCCGGTGCCGACCGGCGCCGTCACCAGCTTGTCCTTGGTCATCGCCTCGGAGATCGGCTGATCCAGGTTCCGCTCGAACTGGAGGTCGCGGTTGGTCACGATGCCGATGAGCCGCCCCTGCCCGTCCACGATCGGCACGCCGCTGATCCGGAACCGGCTCATCAGCTGGGCCGCCTCGCGGAGCGGCCGGTCGGGACCCAGCGTGATCGGGTTGAGGATCATCCCGCTCTCGGAGCGCTTGACGCGGTCGACTTCGGCGGCCTGACGCTCCACGGTCATGTTCTTGTGGATGACGCCGATCCCGCCCGCCCGCGCCATCGCGATGGCCATCTCGGCCTCGGTGACGGTGTCCATCGCGGCGGAGATGAAGGGGATCTGGAGCGGGATCTTGCGGGTGAACCAGCTGGCGGTCACGACGTCCTTGGGGTGCACCAGCGAGTGGCGCGGGGCCAGCAGGACGTCGTCGAAGGTCAGGGCGGGCGTGGGTCGGACGCGAGGAGCGCTCATGCGGTCGGGGCCGGGGCTATGTGCACGAAGGCCCGCCGAGTGCGCCCGGAAGCGCCGGCAGGCCGTGGGGAGACAGGTGTTCCATGCGCAAGGATAGTCGGGGTTCCGGGAGGCGGCAAGGAGCGGGTCGTTGCCAGTGGGTCGCTGGTCGTTGGTCGTTGGTCGTTGGTCTTTGGTCGTTGGCTCAATGACTAACGACTAACGACCAACGACTAACGACTCCCCAGCGCCGCGCCCCGATGCCACCACATGTACACCGGCACCCCGATGGCCACGATGATGAGCCCGGTGGCGGCAAAGAGCGGCCGCGCCAGGACCTGAGCTCCGGTGACGAACGCGAGCGC
>DATIEF010000140.1:0-2736 GCA_035455865.1 Gemmatimonadales bacterium
ACCCCCTCAACGGCAACGGCTCCACCCGGTGCGACGGCTGCATGGCCTACCACCTGGCCCGCGCCTTTGACGCCGCCGGCCAGACCGACTCCGCGTTTGCCGAGTACCAGCGCTACCTGACCATCCCTCCCGGCCTCCGCCAGGACGCCGAAGACCTGGCGGCGGTGCAGAAGCGGCTGGGCGAGATCTACGACCAGCGGAACGACACCAAGAACGCCATCATCCACTACGCCGCGTTCATGGACCAGTGGGCCCACGCCGATGCCGAACTCCAGCCGGTCGTGAACGACGTGCGGCGGCGGCTCGGCGAACTGCGGGGGCGCGAAGGACAGTAGCCCCGGCTAGCGCCCCGCGCCGTACCGCACCACCCATCGCACCGCACCACCCTCCCTGCTCACGAGCCGGACCACCCGCATTCCACCCTCGCGGCGCGTGCCGGCCATCTGCGCACCCGTGACCGCGACGCCGCCGAACCGGTAGCCCGCCGGCTCGGTCAGGTAGATGTCGTAGGGATCGCCAGCCACCAGCTCGCTCTCGCCGCTCAGCGCGCCATCCGTCCACGAGACGTCCTGCAGATCCGGGCCGCCGCAGGTCACGTGGCGGCCGGTGGCCAGGAGCTGTGGGTGGCCCAGCCGGCGGCGGAGACACACCACCTGCACCTCGAACCGCGGGTCGATGGGGCCGCCGCGGAGCGAGTCGCGCACCACGCCGAGGTACGTCCGCCCCCAGAAATCGAAGCCGAGGTAATCGACGCCCGGCAGGAGTCCGAGCTCGCTGAGCGGGATGGCCGAGGGGCTGTCGTGCGTGCGGGCGAGCACCGTCCACTGCTCGAAGGGGCGCGCGATGTCGAGCTGGTAAAGCGACACCCGCTCCCGCTGGTCGGCATCGAAGGGGCGCGGCCCCGAGCCGCTCAGCTGGGTCGCCGCCTCCCCGATGAGCGAGGAGCGCGAAGGATCCACGTCGTAGAGCTGCTCGGGATGGGTCAGGAGCACCGGCGCCGTCCGCCGAGCCGCCTCCACCCGGTCGGTCCGGTACACCTCCGGCCGGTCGGTCAGCATCAGCACCGACCCCGTGAGCGAGGTGACCGTGGCGGCCCGGTAGCCGTCGGCGCGATGGATCTCGATGTGGTCGGGGTCGTTCCGCCAGACCACGTTGTTGAACGAGTTGTACTCCGCGAACGAGCCGTAGCCGAAGCCGTCGTCGCCCACACGGACACCGTCCACCAGCCCGATCAGCTCGGGCCGGATCCCCCAGCAGGCCAAGAGGTAGGCGTCCGGCCCGATGGCCGCCCGCACCCGCGCCACCACGCTCCGGTACACCTGCTCACGATCGAGACCCTTGGCCGTGAAGTACGCCGAGTGGCTGTTGTACCCCTCGTACCGGAGGTGGCGGAGGGCGT
Organism: Gemmatimonadales bacterium; assembly: GCA_035455865.1. GTDB lineage: Bacteria > Gemmatimonadota > Gemmatimonadetes > Gemmatimonadales > GWC2-71-9 > CAMLHU01. The sequence goes on from DATIEF010000140.1 coordinate 1,400, forward strand.
CGAGCTTGAAGTAGCTCCATCCCATCTTCCGGAGCGCCGTGTACACCGGCGTCACCAGCGTGTCCATCGCGGCGGCGGAGCTCCCGTCCATCACGTAGCCGATCCAGTTCCCCTCCGCCGGGCGGCCGTCGGGGCCCGGCACGAACCAGGTGGGGTGCGCGGCTGCCGCCGCGCTGTCGGCAAAGCTCACGTTGGTCCAGATGGCGGGCTCGAGCCCGCGGGTGCGGATGTAGCGCTCCAGGGAGTCGAGCCCGCCGGGGAACTTGGCGTTGGGATGGAGCCAGTGGTCGGACAGCCCGATCGGGAGCTGCTCGTAGCCGTCGTCGATCTGCAGGTAGCGGTAGCCGAAGGGGCGGAGCACCGAGCCCATCACGTCGGCCGTGCGGTGGATGTCCGCTTCCGTGACGCGGTCGAAGAAGGCGTACCACGACGACCACCCCGCCACCGACTGCTGCCAGGGCCGGTACTCCCAGGGCCGGAACTCCGCGAGTCCCCGGTGCCGCTGGTAGAACCTCGGCCGGAACCGGAGCGCCACCTCCCCGCCGCTCGCCGTCAGCCGATAGGAGATGCCGCTGTCGGGCCCGGCCACCGGCACAAGCTCGGCACCGGCCGGCGGATCCACCGAGAGCACCCAGTCCCAGCGCCGGTCGTAGAAGGCGCGGTCGAGCCGGTCGGCCACGGCGCCCACCGCGTGGCGCACCACCGGCAGGGCGTCGTGGTGCGGCTCCGCCTCCGCCGCGAACGCCTCGGGCGACCCGTGGACCACGCCGGAAATGGTGACCCGCCCCTCCCCCGCCGCCGTCCACTTGAGGACCTGCGTCACCCGGCCGCCGGTGCTGTCGGTAAGCTCCCGGAGCGCCGCCGGGCCGCCCGCCGTGGTGATCGTACCCTCGAAGATCACCCCGCCCCGATAGCGAAGGAGCAGGAGGGAATCGCGTATTTCGACCGTGGCGGGGGCGTCGGGGGGCGGGGTCACGGCCTGAGCCGCGGCAGAGGCGGCGAGGCACGACGCGAGGACGGCGATGGAAGCGTATCTCATAGGGATGGTAGGTTGGGCGGCGCCACCCGGATTGGCAAGCCGAGCCACCGGGACGCCACCCTCGCGGAAGTCGCCGGTGGGCCGCATACTTCCCAACCGTGACGCCCCCGATCGAACGCCTCGCCGCCGCCCTCGCCGACCGCTACCGCCTCGAGCGCGAGCTCGGCGCCGGCGGAATGGCCACCGTGTACCTGGCCCACGACCTCAAGCACGACCGCAAGGTCGCGCTGAAGGTGTTGAGGCCCGAACTCGCCGCCGTCATCGGCGCCGAGCGCTTCGTGGTGGAGATCAAGACCAC
>DATIEF010000141.1:0-3408 GCA_035455865.1 Gemmatimonadales bacterium
CATTGAAAGGTATGGTGGAACGAGGATGCTGAGAAGTGAGCGGTGAGCAGTAAGTGGTAAGCGGGCCCGGTATGCGGATCTCGGCCGCACGCCCGCTCCCAGCTCCCCGCTCACCGCATACCCCTTACCGCTCACCGCTTACCGCTCACCGCTTACATTAATTGCCATGCCCCGCCTTGCCATCGCCCAGTTCCGCCCGACCAAGGGCGCCTACGTCGAGAACCTCGCGCGCGTGGGCGCCCTGTTCCGTGAGATGGGCGCGTGGCCGGAGCCGCCGGACATCGTGCTTTTCCCGGAGGCGGCGCTCACCGGCTACTTCCTCGAGGGCGGGGTGCGGGAGCTCGCGGTCGAGGCGCCGCGCCTCTACGCCGACCTTGCGGCCCGCCACGCCGAGTCGGGTGCGCCGCCGGTCGACGTGGCCATCGGCTTCTACGAACTGCACGAGAACCGGCTCCACAACGCCGCCCTCTATGCCACCCTGGGTGGCACTGGCGCGGGGATCCGCCACGTCCATCGCAAGGTGTTCCTGCCCACCTACGGCGTCTTCGACGAAGAGCGCTTCGTCGAGGCGGGGAAGACGGTGCACGCCTTCGACACCCGCTTCGGCCGGACGGCGATGCTGGTGTGCGAGGACGCCTGGCACTCCCTGATGCCCACGCTCGCGGCGCTCGACGGCGCCCAGCTCATCCTGATCCCGAGCGCCACGCCGGCCCGCGGCCTCGACCCCCGCGATCACGCCGATGGCCGCCCGGCCAACCTCGAGCGCTGGGAGCGCCTGGCCCAGGGGATCGCGGAAGAGCACGGGGTGTACGTGGCGGTGTCGCAGTTGGTGGGCTTCGAGGGGGGCAAGGGCTTTGCCGGCGGGTCGGTGCTGCTGAGCCCGCGCGGCGAGACCCTTCTCCAGGGCCCGGTGTTCGAGCCGGCGGTCCTCACCGCCGCCCTCGATCCGGGCGAGATCACCCGCGTCCGTGCCGACCAGCCCCTCCTCTCCGACCTCGAACACCGGCTGCCGCACCTGCTTGAGGGAAGGGAACAGACGCTCGGACGCTCAGTCGCTCCGGAGCTTGGTGCACGCAGGGAGCGCCAAGGTCGCAATGCCGCACCGGAGGATGGTCGGGAACCTCGGAGCGTCGGAGCGTCTGCGCGCCTGTCCTCCGACCCGCTCCGGATCGACCCGGCGCTCGCGCGCACCTGGCTGGTGGAGTTCATCCGTGACGAGGTGCAGCGGCGGCGCGGATTCGAGCACGTGGTGATCGGGCTCTCCGGCGGCGTCGACTCGGCCCTGGTCGCGTACCTCGCCGCCGAGGCGCTCGGGCCCGACAACGTCACCGCGGTCCGGATGCCATATCGCACGTCGAGCCCCGAGAGCCTGGCCCACGCGGAACTCGTGATCCGGCGGCTCGGCCTCGCGGAGCGGACCGTGGACATCTCCGCGGCGGTCGACGGCCTCGTCGCCGCCATCGGCGGGGAGGTCGACGGCGCCCGCCGCGGGAACGTGATGGCGCGGATGCGGATGATCACGCTGTTCGACCTCTCCGCGGCGCTCAAGGCGCTCCCGCTCGGCACCGGCAACAAGAGCGAGCGCCTCCTCGGCTACTTCACCTGGCACGCCGACGACAGCCCCCCCGTCAACCCGATCGGCGACCTCTTCAAGACCCAGGTCTGGGCGCTGGCGCGGCATCTCGGCGTGCCCGAGGAGATCGTCGGCAAGCCGGCCAGCGCCGACCTGATCCAGGGGCAGACCGACGAGGGCGACTTCGGGATCAGCTACGCCAAGGCCGACCTGATCCTCCACTGGCTCCTCTCCGGGCTCCGTCCGGTGGAGATCGAGCCGCTCGGCTTCACCGCGGCCGAGGTGGCCCTGGTCCGCGGCCGGCTCGACTCGACCCACTGGAAGCGCCGGCTCCCGACCGTGGCGATGCTCTCCCAGACGTCGATCGGGGAGTATTACCTCCGACCGGTGGACTTTTGACGGTGAACGGTGAACGGTCAACGGTGAACGGGTGCTCGGGGGTGTCGTCGCTTGAGCATGCCGAGCAGGAGGCGCTGCGAGCGGTGGCATCGGGAGATGATCGGCTGGATCACCGACGCCGGGACCGACGCTGATTGATGGAGTACCTCGAGCAGATCGCCGGTCTCAAGTGCTGAGCCGTAGGCGATCCTCAGATGACGGGTGAAGGATGCGGTATCCATCCAGCCGTAGCCTTCGGAGATGTTGGCCATGACGGATACCGACGCCCGCTGGACCTGGCCGAATACGGCTCCGAGGTGCGGTCGCCAATGTGATCGGCTCACCTCGATGACGCTCAGGACGACTGCGTGCGCCTCCTGCCACGCGAGCAGCGACTTATGGTCTCGCATGCCGGTATCCTAAGGGCGCCGGCGTGACAGCAAGTAACCCGATCCGCGCGCGACAGTTCGGATATCCGCGCCCGTTCACCGTTGACCGTTCACCGTTCACCGAACTCGGCGTCCAATGATCCCAGATTCGCGCACAATGGCCTTCTCCCGCGCCCAGCTCACCACGCTGGTGATGCCGGACATGCAGAACATCCTGGGCGACCTCTTCGGCGGGCACCTGATGGCGCTGGTGGACCAGGCCGCCGCCGTCGCCGCGATCCGTCACGCCGGAGGCCCGGCGGTCACGGCCAGCATCGACCGGGTGGACTTCCGCGAGCGGATCCCGGTCGGGGCCCTCGTCACCTGCGATGCCTCGGTCGATTACGTCGGCAACAGCTCGATGCACATCACCGTCGAGGTGTACGCCGAGAAGGTGAGCACCGGCGAGCGGCGCCACACCCACACCGCGCACATGGTGTTCGTGGCGATCGACGAGTTCGGCCACCCCAAGCGGGTGCCGCGCCTCGTGGCGGAGGCGGCGGAGGAAAAGGCGCGCTACGAGACGGCGCGGGTCCACGCCGAAGAGATGAAGAAGCACCGGTGAGCGTCCCGGCCCGGGTGGTGGCCATCTATGGCGGCGGCGGCGCCAAGGCCCTGGGTCACCTCGGCGCCGAGCGGGCGCTCCGCGAGGCCGACCTTGCGCCCGCCTGCTACGTCGGATGCTCGATGGGGGCGGTCATCGCCGCGTGCCTCGCGGCCGGCCTCTCCCCGGACGAGGTCAAGGCCCGGGCCGATGCGCTCGCCGACCGGCGCATCGCGGTCCCCGACCCGCTCGTGCTCCTCCTCGGCGTCGGTCGCCCGGCGCTCCTGCGGCCGGCGCCGCTCCGCGCCGCGTTCGAGGCGCTGGTGCCGGTCCGGCGCTTCGCCGAACTCAAGGCGCCGCTCACGGTGGCGGTCACCGACCTCGGGTCGGGCGACCTGCTGTACTTCGGCAACGGTCCCGGCGACCGCGACGCGCCGCTCCTCGACGTCCTGATGGCCACCTGCGCGCTCCCGCTCTACTTCCCC
>DATIEF010000142.1:0-8370 GCA_035455865.1 Gemmatimonadales bacterium
GCTCGACTCGGCCGGCGTCAACGACCGGCGTCGCAGCCGCTCGAAGTACGGGGCCAAGCGTCCCAAGGCCGCCGGCGCCGCGGGTGCCGCCGCCAAGGGAGGTAAGAAGTGAGCCGCCGCAAGTCCGCGGTGAAGCGGCCGGTGCCGGCCGACCCGCGCTACGACAGCCAGACGGTGTCGAAGTTCGTGAACTGCCTGATGGTCGAGGGCAAGAAGTCGGTGGCCGAGCGGATCTTCTACTCCGCGATGGACATCATCGAGGAGAAGACGGGGCAGCCGGGCGTGGCGGTGTTCAAGCAGGCGGTCAACAACGCGAAGCCGGCCCTCGAGGTGAAGAGCCGCCGCGTCGGCGGCGCCTCGCTGCAGGTGCCGGTGGAAGTCCGGCCGGAGCGCCGCACGGCGCTCGCGATGCGCTGGATCCTGGAGTTCACCCGGGCCCGGTCGGAGAAGACGATGTCGGACCGGCTGGCCGCCGAGCTGATCGCGGCGAGCAAGGGCGAGGGGAACACCATCAAGAAGAAGGAAGACACGCATCGGATGGCCGAGGCCAACCGGGCGTTCGCGCACTATCGCTGGTAATGGATTGAAGGGCGAAGGGATCCCTCGCACCGGTGGTGCTCGGGATGTCCCTGCGGGACACATCGGATCATGTGACGGGGCTGCGGGCCTGCCACCTCTGGTCTTCTGACGAAAACGCGTGGGACCGACGAGGTCCTCGTCCAGGGCGCGAGCCCGGACGTGCGCGGAGCGATACCGCCGGCTGTGGCCGGGCTGGTCGCCCCGCTTTTTCGCTGGCGGCACGACACACGGTCGGGGCATGGCCCCGCGGCACTTACGGGACGGGAAATGGCGCGTCAGACTCCGCTCGAACGTTATCGCAACATCGGCATCATGGCCCACATCGATGCCGGGAAGACGACGACGACCGAGCGCATCCTCTACTACACCGGCAAGAACTACAAGATCGGTGAGGTCCACGAGGGTGCCGCCACGATGGACTGGATGGAACAGGAGCAGGAGCGCGGCATCACGATCACGTCGGCCGCGACGACCTGCTTCTGGACCCGCAACGGCGAGCAGTACCGGATCAACATCATCGACACGCCGGGGCACGTGGACTTCACGGTCGAGGTGCAGCGGTCGCTGCGCGTGCTGGACGGCGCGGTGACCCTCCTCGACTCGGTGGCCGGCGTCGAGCCGCAGACCGAGACGGTGTGGCGCCAGGCGGACCAGTACGGCGTGCCGCGGATCATCTTCGCGAACAAGATGGACCGCGTGGGCGCGGACTTCGACCGCTGCCTCAAGATGATCCGCGACCGGCTGACCAAGAAGGCGTTCCCGCTCCAGCTGCCGGTGGGGTCGGGCGAGACGTTCACCGGCCACATCGACGTGCTGCGCCGGGTGCAGTTCGTGTTCGACGAGGAGAGCCTCGGCAAGACGTTCACCGAGATGCCGGTGCCCGAGGCGTTCCGGGACCGGGTCGAGGCGGCGCGCCACGAGGTGATCGAGGCCGCGGTCGAGCACGACGACGAGCTGATGGGCAAGTACCTGGGCGGGGCGGAGCTCTCCTTCGAGGAGATCCAGCGCGCGCTCCGCAAGGCGGTCACGAGCGGGTCGCTGGTGCCGGTGCTGTGCGGGGCGTCGTTCAAGAACAAGGGCGTGCAGGCGCTGCTCGATGCGGTCATCGACTACCTGCCGTGCCCGCTCGACATCCCGCCGGTCAAGGGGCACCTGCCGCAGCACGACGACCAGTTCGTCGAGCGGCACACCAACGACACCGAGCCGTTCGCGGCCCTGGCGTTCAAGATCGCGACCGACCCCTACGTGGGCCGGCTCACGTTCTTCCGGGTGTACTCGGGCTCGCTCAAGTCGGGCAGCTACGTGTACAACAGCACCAAGGACAAGCGGGAGCGGGTGGGTCGCCTGCTGCAGATGCACGCCAACAAGCGCGACGAGATCGAGGAAGTGCTGGCCGGGGACATCGGCGCGGCCATCGGGCTCAAGGACACGCGCACCGGCGACACGCTCTCCGACGAGGACAAGCCGGTCATCCTCGAGGCCATCCGGTTCCCGAACCCCGTCATCGACGTGGCGGTGGAGCCGAAGACCAAGGCCGACCAGGACAAGATGGCCATCGCGCTGCAGCGGCTGGCGGAGGAGGACCCGACCTTCCGGGTGCGCTCCGACGCCGAGACCGGGCAGACGATCATCGCCGGGATGGGCGAGCTCCACCTCGAGATCATCGTCGACCGGATGAAGCGCGAGTTCAAGGTCGAGGCCAACGTGGGGCGGCCGCAGGTGGCCTTCCGCGAGACGGTCACGAAGAAGGTGACGGACATCGAGGGGAAGTTCATCCGGCAGTCGGGCGGCAAGGGCCAGTACGGCCACGTGGTGATCAACTTCGAGCCGTCGAAGCCGGGCGAGGGGTTCGTGTTCGTCGACGACATCGTCGGCGGCGTGATCCCGCGGGAGTTCATCAAGCCGGTGGAGGCGGGCATCCGCGAGGCGCTGGAGAACGGCGTCCTGGCCGGGTACCCGATGGTGGACGTCAAGGCGACGCTCGTCTTCGGCTCCTACCACGACGTCGACTCGAGCGAGATGGCGTTCAAGATCGCCGGCTCGATGGCGGTCAAGGACGCGGCGCGCGCCGCCAACCCGGTCCTCCTCGAGCCGATCATGGAGGTCGAGGTGGTGACCCCGTCCGACTTCCTCGGCGACGTGATGGGCGACCTCTCGGCCCGGCGCGGCAAGATCGGCGGGATGACGCAGCGCGGCGAGGCCCAGGTGGTGGCCGCCGACGTGCCGCTCAAGGAGATGTTCGGGTACTCCACCACGCTCCGCTCGATGACCCAGGGACGCGCGGTGTACTCGATGCAGTTCGACCACTATGAGGAAGTGCCGAAGGCCGTGGCCGAGGAGATCATCTCCAAGGCGGCGAAGAAGTAACGGTCGTTGGTCGTTGGTCGTTGGACACCGACCACTGATAGCTGATAGCGGATAGCGGATAGCCACTAACGGACAGGGACGCGGACCATGGCGAAGGCGAAATTCGAGCGGACGAAGCCGCACGTGAACGTCGGGACGATCGGGCACGTGGACCACGGGAAGACGACGACGACGGCGGCCCTGACGAAGGTGTCGGCGGACAAGGGGCTGGCGACGTACGTGCCGTACGACCAGGTGGCGAAGGCGTCGGAGAGCCAGGGGCGGCGGGACGCGACGAAGATCCTGACGATCGCGACGAGCCACGTGGAGTATTCGACGGCGAAGCGGCACTACGCGCACGTGGACTGCCCGGGGCACGCGGACTACGTGAAGAACATGATCACGGGGGCGGCGCAGATGGACGGCGCCATCCTGGTGGTGTCGGCGACGGACGGGCCGATGCCGCAGACGCGGGAGCACATCCTGCTGGCGCGGCAGGTGAACGTGCCGTCGATCGTGGTGTTCCTGAACAAGTGCGACCTGGTGGACGACCCGGAGCTGTTGGACCTGGTGGAGCTGGAGGTGCGGGAGCTCTTGAGCCAGTACCAGTTCCCGGGGGACAAGGTGCCGGTGATCCGGGGGTCGGCGATCAAGGCGATCGAGGGCGACCCGGCGTGGGTGGCGAAGATCGAGGAGCTCTACGACGCGCTGGACACGTTCATCCCGGAGCCGGTGCGGGACACGGACAAGCCGTTCCTGATGCCGGTGGAGGACGTGTTCTCGATCACGGGGCGGGGGACGGTGGCGACGGGGCGGATCGAGCGGGGGAAGATCAAGGTGGGGGAGGAAGTGGCGCTGGTGGGGTTCAACAGCGACAAGAAGACGACGGTGACGGGGGTGGAGATGTTCCGCAAGCTGCTCGATGACGGGCAGGCGGGGGACAACGTGGGGCTCCTGCTGCGGGGCATCGAGAAGGCGGACATCGAGCGCGGGATGGTGCTGGCGAAGCCGGGGACGGTGACGCCGCACACGCACTTCCAGGCGGAGGTGTACGTGCTGACGAAGGAAGAGGGGGGGCGGCACACGCCGTTCTTCAAGGGGTACCGGCCGCAGTTCTACTTCCGGACGACGGACGTGACGGGGGCGTGCGAGCTGGCGGCGGGGGTGGAGATGGTGATGCCGGGGGACAACGTGCCGATGACGATCGAGCTGATCACGCCGATCGCGATGGACGAGGGGCTGCGCTTCGCGATCCGCGAGGGCGGCCGGACCGTCGGCGCCGGCGTCGTGACGAAGATCCTCAAGTAGTCGTGAGTCGCTGGTCGTTGGCCAAAGACCAATGACCAACGACCAATGACGTCCGAATAGCGAGGCAACGATGGCGCAGAAGATCCGAATCCGACTCAAGGCCTTCGACCACGGCGTGCTGGACCAGGCCGCGGCGGACATCGTGCGCACGGCCGAGAAGACCGGCGCGCAGGTGTCGGGGCCGATCCCGCTGCCGGTCAAGATCGAGCGGTGGACGGTGCTCCGGAGCCCGCACGTGGACAAGAAGAGCCGGGAGCAGTTCGAGCTGCGCACGCACAAGCGCCTGCTCGACATCAACGACTCGCGGCCCCAGACGATGGACGCCCTGACCAAGCTGGACCTTCCGGCTGGCGTGGACGTCGAGATCAAGGTCGAGTAGCCATGACCAACGGACTGATCGGACGGAAGCTCGGGATGACCCGGGTGTTCGTCGAAGACGGGACCTCGGTCCCGGTGACGGTGATCGAGGCGGGCCCCTGCCGGGTGCTGCAGGTGCGCGCCGACGCGGTCCAGCTCGGCTTCGGCAGCCGCCGGGCGGTGCGCGCCAGCAAGGCCGAGATGGGCCACGCCAAGGTGGCGGGGGTCGAGGCGGCGCCGGCGGTGCTCCGCGAGGTGGCCCTGGCGGGCGATGCGCCGAAGGCCGGCGACACGGTGACGGTCGGGATCTTCAATGCCGGCGAGCTCGTCAAGGTGACGGGCACCACCAAGGGCAAGGGGTTCCAGGGCGTGGTCCACCGGCACGGGTTCGGCGGCGGACCGGCCACGCACGGCAACACGCGGCACCGGAAGCCGGGCTCCATCAGCCCGGGCACCGACCCGTCGCGCGTCATCAAGGGGAAGCGGATGCCGGGGCACCAGGGCGCGGAGCGCCACACGGAGCTCGGCCTCCGGGTCGTGAAGATCGACGCTGAGCGGAACCTGCTCTTCGTGCGCGGCGCGGTGCCGGGCTCGAAGAACGGGATCGTGCTCGTCGCCAAGCAGGTGGGGAGGAGCCGGTATGCTTGAGGCCGCGCACTACTCGGCCGCGGGGGCCCGCCACAAGGCGGCGTTCGCGCTGCCGGAGCCGTTCTTCGACGGCACGGTCAACGAGGCGGTGCTGCACCAGACGGTGCGCGCCTACCTGAACAACCAGCGGCAGGGGACCGCCGCCACCAAGACGCGGAGCTTCGTCTCGGGCGGCAACCAGAAGCCGTGGAAGCAGAAGGGCACCGGCCGGGCGCGGCAGGGCTCCACCCGGGCGCCGCACTGGCGCGGTGGCGGCGTGGTGTTCGGCCCGCAGCCCCGCAGCTACGAGACCGACGTCCCGCGCAAGGTGCGGCAGCTCGCCCGCCGCTCGGCGCTCAACGCCCGGGCCCGGGAAGGGGCGCTCCAGGTGGTGGAGAGCCTGGCGTTCGCCGAACCCAGCACCCGGCAGCTGGCCGACCTGCTGGGCAAGCTGGGCGTGGCCGAGGCCAAGGTGCTGGTGCTGACGGCCACGCACCGGCCCGCGGTGTACCTGAGCGGGCGGAACCTGCCGGCGGTGGACGTGCTGCCGTACGCCGAGGCGTCGGCCTACGACATCCTCTGGTCGGACCAGGTGGTGGTGGAAGAGGCCGCGATCTCCGGGGCGGAGCCGGTCGAGGCCGCCGAGGCGGCGGCGGAGCGGCCCGCCAAGCGGGCGGCGAAGGGTGGGGCGGAGAAGAAGGCGCCCAAGGCCCGGGCCGCGAAGGCGCCCAAGGCGAAGGCCGCGAAGAAGGCTGCGAAGCCCAAGGCGGCCCCGAAGAAGAAGGGGGGCAAGTAGATGCCCGCGATGCACGAGATCATCGTCCAGCCGGTGGTGACCGAGAAGTCCTCGGCCAACTACCAGGCGCGGAAGGAATACGCGTTCCGGGTCCACCCGGCGGCCACCAAGCCGCAGATCCGCGAGGCGCTCCACAAGCTGTTCGGGGTGACGGTCACCGACGTGCGCACGATGCAGGTGCGGCGCCGGGAAGTGAATCGCGGGCGCACCCGCGGCGCGACGGCGGCGTGGAAGAAGGCCATCGTGACGCTCAAGGACGGCGATTCGATCGCCGTATTCGAGGGCTGACATGAGCATCAAGCAATTCCGCCCGATCACGGCGGGCACGCGGTTCCGGATGGTCTCGGGGTTCGACGAGATCACCCGCGCCACGCCGGAGAAGTCGCTGCTGGAGCCGGTGAAGAAGTCCGGCGGGCGCAACAACCTGGGCCACGTGACCTCGCGCCACATCGGCGGCGGGCACAAGCGGATGTTCCGCAAGATCGACTTCAAGCGGAACAAGTTCGGGGTCCCGGCGCGGGTGGCCGAGATCGAGTATGACCCGAACCGCTCGGCGCGGATCGCGCTCCTGGTGTACGCCGACGGCGAGAAGCGCTACATCCTGCACCCGAAGGGGCTGAGCCAGGGCGACACCGTCGTCTCCGGTCCCGGCGCCGACGTGCGGCTGGGCAACGCGCTCCCGCTGCAGGAGATCCCGCTCGGCACCACGGTGCACAACGTGGAGCTCAAGATCGGCAAGGGCGGCCAGATGATCCGCTCGGCCGGCTCGAGCGCCCAGGTGGTGGCCAAGGAGGGCGACTACGTGACGCTCCGGCTCCGGTCCTCGGAGATGCGGCGGATCAACGGGCGCTGCCTGGCCACGATCGGCGAGGTGGGCAACTCGGAGCACGAGCTGATCTCGATGGGCAAGGCGGGCAAGACGCGCTGGCTGGGCCAGCGCTCGAAGGTCCGCGGTGTCGCCAAGAACCCGGTGGACCACCCGCTGGGTGGTGGCGAGGGCAAGACGTCGGGCGGGCGTCCGCCGGTCAGCCCGTGGGGCAAGCCGGAAGGCCGGAAGACCCGGCGTCCGAAGAAGGCGTCCAACCAGTTCGTCGTGCGCGGCCGCAAGCGCGGGAAGGCGACCCAATAATGTCGCGTAGCATCAAGAAGGGCCCGTTCGTTCAGGAGTCGCTGCTCCTGAAGGTCCAGGTGCTCAACAGCAGGAACGAGAAGAAGGTCGTGAAGACCTGGAGCCGGGCGAGCACCATCCTGCCCGAATTCGTGGGCCACACGTTCGCGGTGCACAACGGCAACAAGTTCGTGCCGGTGTACGTCACCGAGAACATGGTCGGCCACAAGCTGGGCGAGTTCGCGCCGACGCGGCTGTTCCGCGGGCACGGCGGGAAGATCGTCGCCGACAAGAAGGCCAAGCCGGAGTGAGCGCCATGGAAGCCCAAGCGATCCAGCGGATGGTCCGCCAGTCGCCCCGGAAGATGCGGCTCGTCATCGACGAGATCCGCGGCAAAGGGGTGAACGAGGCCTACGCCATCCTCAAGTTCAGCAAGAAGCTCGCGGCCCGGCAGATCGCCAAGACGCTGCGGTCGGCGGTGGCGAACGCCGAGCAGCGGGCGCTCAAGTCGAATGAGCCCTTCGACGTGGACGAACTCTACGTCAAGAAGGCGGTCATCAACATGGGCCAGCCGCTCAAGCGCTTCACGGCCGCCGCGCAGGGACGGGCGACGCCGATCCGGAAGCGGACCAGCCACGTGGAGCTCCACGTGGCCACGCGGGAGACGAAGTAATGGGGCAGAAGACACATCCGATCGGCTTCCGCCTGGGCGTGGTCAAGCCCTGGAAGTCGCGCTGGTTCGCCACCAAGGACATGCCGGCCCTCCTGAAGGAGGACGAGCTGATCCGGAAGTACCTCAAGGCGCGGCTGGGGCACGCGGCCATCGCCGAGGTGCACGTGGAGCGGCGGCCGGGGAAGGTCACCGTGACGATCCACACCGGGCGGCCGGGCGTGGTGATCGGCAAGCGGGGCGCCGAGGTGGACAAGCTGCGCGATGAGCTGGCGCAGCTGACCGGCAAGGAGGCCGCGGTCAACGTCGAGGAGATCAAGCGGCCGGAGCTCTCGGCCCAGCTCGTCGGCGACAACATCGCGCACCAGCTGGTGCAGCGGATCTCGTTCCGCCGCGCGATGAAGCGCGCGGTGCAGAGCGCGATGCGGATGGGGGCGCAGGGGATCCGCGTCCGGCTCTCCGGCCGGCTCGGCGGGGCGGAGATCGCGCGGACGGAGAAGTACCTCGAGGGCCGGGTGCCGCTCCACACGCTGCGCGCCGACATCGATTTCGCCACGTCGACCGCGAAGACGACCTACG
>DATIEF010000143.1:0-4637 GCA_035455865.1 Gemmatimonadales bacterium
GAGGTGAGGCAGCAGGCGGACGATACTTCCAACGAGACGTGAAATGACAAGAGCCATTCCCGCATCCCTGCTCGCCGCGATCGCATCGCTGGCGCTCGCCAGCGCCGCCGGCGCGCAGTCGCGGCCGCCGGCCCGCGGCACCGCGCCCAGGGCGCTCACGATCCCCTACTCCATCGACACGCTCCCGAACGGCCTCACGCTCATCATCCACGAAGACCACACCGTCCCCGTGGTGGCGGTCAACACCTGGTACCACGTCGGCTCCGGGGACGAGGAGGTGCACCGCACCGGGTTTGCGCACCTCTTCGAGCACCTGATGTTCATGGGCTCGCAACACGCGCCCTACCCGATGTTCGACCGGCTCCTCGAGGCCGCCGGCGCCGACAACAACGGCACCACCAACGAGGACCGCACCGCCTATTACGAGAGCGGGCCGGCCAACGCGCTTCCGCTGATGCTCTGGCTCGACGCCGACCGGATGGGATGGCTCCTCCCCACGATGGACAGCGCCAAGGTGGACCTCCAGCGCGACGTGGTGAAGAACGAGCGCCGCCAGCGGGTGGAGAACCAGCCCTACGGCAAGGCGTGGGACGTGATCCCCTCGCTCCTCTTCCCGCCCGGCCACCCGTACTCGTGGCCCGTCATCGGCTCGATGGCCGACCTCTCGGCGGCGAGCCTCGAGGACGTGAAGGACTTCTTCCGGAAGTTCTACGCCCCGAACAACGCCACCCTCGTCGTCTCGGGCGACGTGCAGACCGCGGCGGTCCGGGCCCAGGTGCGGAAGTACTTCGGCGCCATCCCCCGCGGCCCCGCCATCACCCGGACGCCGACGCCGACCTTCACGCTGGCCCGCGACACCGCGGTGGTCCTCACCGACCGGGTCCAGCTTCCGCGGCTCTACTATATGTGGCATTCCACCCGCGCGTTCGGACCCGACGATGCGGCGCTCAACGTCCTGGCGTACGTCCTGGCCGGCGCCAAGAACGGGCGCCTCACCGAGCCGCTGGTCTACACGCAACAGCTCGCCGCCGACGTCAACGCCTTCCAGGACGGTCGGCTCCGCGACGGCGAGTTCGGCATCATCGCCACGGCGCGCCCGGGGCACGCGCTCCCGGAACTGCAGGCGGTGATCGACTCCCAGGTGGCGCGCCTCGCCGCCGACGGGCCGACCGCGCGCGAGCTCGAGCAGGCCAAGAACAGCTTCGAGGCGTCGACGCTCGAGGGGCTCGAGTACGGGAGCGCCGTCGCCGACCAGCTGAACTCCTACTACTACTTCACCGGCACGCCCGACTACCTCGCGAAGGACATCGCCCGCACCCGCGCGGTCACCGCGGCGGACGTGGAGCGGGTGGCCCGCACCTACCTGCAGGCGCCGAGGGTCATCGTGAGCGTGGTCCCTGAAGGGAAGCCCAAGCTTGCCGCGAGCGCGGCGGAGGTGGGACGGTGATGGGTGCATTGAGCTATCAGCTATCAGCTATCAGCTATCAGCGAACGGCCATCGACCTCCGTCCGGCGGCTGTCAGTCGTCTGTCCTTCGGTGGCGCGCTGGGCCTGCTGCTGCTTGCCGCCTTGCCGCCCGCCCGCCTGGCCGCCCAGGTCACCGCCCCGCCGACACTTGGCGCGCCGAGACCGTTCCGGAGTCCCAGGGTCGAGACGACCCGCCTCCCCAACGGGCTCACGATCGACCTCGTCGAGATGCACAAGCTGCCGCTCGTCAACGTGTCGCTCCTGGTCGACGGGGGCGGGCGGCTCGATGGCGACCTCCCCGGCCTCGCGAGCTTCACCGCCGACATGCTGGACGAAGGCGCCGGCACCCGCGACGCGATCGGCATCGCGGCCGAGGCCGCGTACCTCGGCGCCGACCTCAGCACCGGCTCCGACTGGGACCGGACCACGGTGTCGCTCCAGGTGCCGGTGCGCACCCTCCCCGCCGCGCTCGACCTGATGGCCGACGTGGCGCTCCGCCCCGACTTCCACACCGCCGACATCGACAAGCACCGCGGCCTCCGGATGGCCGACATCCTCCAGCGGCGGGACGTGCCGGGCGCCGTGGCCACGCTGGTGAGCAACGCGCTCATCTTCCCGGCGGGGCACCCGTACCACGCCAGCCCCGACGGAGATTCCGCCTCCACCGCCAGGCTCGACTCCGTCACGGTGCGCCGGTTCTACGAGCGCATCAGCGACCCGCGCCGGGCCACGATCGTCGTCACCGGCGACATCACGCTCGCGCGGGCCCGCGCGCTCCTCGCCCGCCGGTTCGGCGCCTGGCGCGCTCACGCGAAGGCAGCGGCCCCCGTGGCGCCCGCGCCGCCGCCGACCGAGCGCCCCACGACGCTCTTCCTGGTCGACAAGCCGGGCGCGGCACAGTCGGTCATCATCATCGGCTCGCCCGGGGTCGCGCGGTCGTCGCCCGATTACTACGCCCTCGAGGTGATGAACACGATCCTCGGCGGGTCGTTCTCCTCGCGCCTGAACCAGGACCTGCGGGAGACCAAGGGCTACACCTACGGCGCCGGCTCGCGCTTCCAGTTCCGGCCCCTCCCCGGCCCCTTCACCGCCAGCGCCGCGGTCCGCACCAACGTCACGGACAGCTCGCTCGCGGACTTCTTCGTCCAACTCCGCGCCATCCGCGACTCGCTGGTCCAGCCGGTCGAGCTCACCCGCGCCACGCAGTACATCGCCCTCGGCCTGCCGGGAGATTTCGAGACCACCGGCCAGGTGGCGCGCCAGCTGAGCGGGCTCCTGCTCTTCGGCCTGCCGTTCACCTATTACAACGGGTTCGTGGCGCACCTGAAGCAGGTCACCCGGCAGGACGTCCAGCGCGTGGCGCGGACGTACATCGACCCCGACCACCTGACCGTCGTCGTGGTGGGAGACCTGTCCAAGATCCGCGCCCCCATCGAGGCGCTCCACCTGGGGCCGGTCGAGGTGCTCGATGCGGAGGGGAGGGCGGCGAAGTAGAGGTGAACGGTGAACGGTCAACAGTAAACGGGGGCCCGTCAGCGCGGGCCCCTGGTCGCATTCCAGCCGCTCGATGCACCGATGGAGGCAGGGATCAGCGCGAGTTCCGCCGGTGCGGATGCGTCGCCGATCGCCTATGTTCCGTTCGAAGGCCGGCACCGACGTCAGGGACGACGGACCCGTTCACCGTTCACCCTTCACCGTTCACCGGTCCCCCCAAAATGCCCCTCCTCTCCACCGACACCCTCTACACCGGCAGGATCTTCCGCCTCGACCGGGACACGGTGCGGTTCCCGGACGGCTCGGTGGCGCCCTTCGACATCATCCGCCACCCCGGCGCCGCAGCGGTGGTCCCCTTCCTTGACGACCCTGGCGATCCCGACCCGCGCATCGTCCTCCTCCGCCAGTTCCGCCACGCGGCGGGGGGCGAGATCTGGGAGATCCCCGCCGGACGCCTGGAAGCGGGCGAAGACCCCGCCACCTGCGCCAAGCGCGAGCTGGAAGAGGAGACCGGCTACACCGCGGAGCGGGTCGATCACCTGCTGAGCCTGTACACCACGCCGGGCTTCACCGATGAGCTCATCCATCTCTACGCCGCCACCGGCCTCCGCCCCGGGATGGCGCACCGCGAGGTCGATGAGTTCATGGAGCTCCACGAGCTCCGCTGGTCCGAGGTGGGCGAGATGATGACCCGCGGCGAGATCCAGGACGCGAAGACCCTGGTGACGCTGATGTGGGTGCAGTGCTTCCGGAGGGCGTAAGTACTATGGCTTGGGGCTTAGGGCGTAGGGCTTAGCGCTTAGGGCTTAGGGGTCGATATTGCGGGTGGGGGTGCGTGGCGCCCGAGGCCGATCGGGACCCTTCCTGAGCGAAGCGAAGGATCTGCCCCGCTCCTCCTGGAGATCGGCCATCATTCCGGGGCAGTCGGAGCAGGTCCCTCGCTTCGCTCGGGAAGGTTGTCGGGCACGCCGAGCTCTTTGCGCCCCCCGCCAAAACCGGTACTTTTCGCCCGATGCCGACCCTCTCCGTGGCCGCGCTCCGGAAGGAGTTGAAGGCGGGGAAGTTGCGCCCCGTTTACTACTTCCACGGCCCAGAGGAGACCCTCAAGGACGAGGCGGCGCAGGCGCTCCTCGACGCGGCCCTCGACCCCTCCCTCCGCGACTTCAACTTCGACCAGCGCTCCGCCCAGTCGCTCGACGCGGAATCGCTGCATGCCCTGGTCAACACCCTCCCGATGATGGCCGAGCGGCGGGTCGTCATCCTCCGCGACATCGAGGCGCTCAAGAAGAAGGGCAACGCCCGCGCCGCCCTCCTCAAGTACCTCGACGACCCCGCCGACGGGACGGTGCTGATCCTCCTGCAGTCGGCCTCCCAGAAGGACGACCGCGACGACAAGGCCGACGCCGACCTCGCCGCCAAGGCGCCGTCGACGGTCTTCGACGAACTCGACACCGATGAGGCGATGGCCTGGGTGGAGCGCACCGCCAGGAAGCTCGGCGTGGCGCTCGCCCCCGACGCCGTCAAGCACCTGGTGGCCGCGGTGGGGCCGGAACTCGCGCTCCTCCGGCTGGAGCTGCAGAAGTTCTCCGCCCTCGAGAGCGCCGGGCCGATCGATGCGAAGCTGGTGGGTGAGCTCGTGGGCGTCCAGTTCGGCGAGACCATCTTCGACTGGCGCG
>DATIEF010000144.1:0-2250 GCA_035455865.1 Gemmatimonadales bacterium
TATATCTATGGACACCTTCATGTCGATCGGCAGCGGTCGGAAGGGGTAGCCACAAGTTCCACGCTTACGTCCCACCGGCGCGTACCGGATCGGTCGTGGCGCAGTCCCCGCCCCGACCGCAGTCCCGGGCCGTCGCCATCAGGCTATCGGCGTCGCTCCGGCCCCACTAACATCAGCCGCACGCGCCGACGCGATCCTCCGCCGGACCCTGAGGGCCAACCGGACCTTGAGCGACACCGATCCGTTGCCACCTGCGCTGGTGGCCGACTACCTGGCCGGCCTCGCGAACACCTCCGCCACCATGGACCGCCTGGTCGCAGCGCTGCCGTCCGACCCGGCGCGCTCCACCGCCGAGCTCCGGCGGATCGCCCACCAGTTGCGAGGCTCCGGCGGGGCGTATGGCTTCCCGGCGATCACCACCGCGGCCGGCGAGGTGGAGGACGCTCCACCGGAGGGCCTCGCGGCCGCCGCCACCCGACTCGCGGCGCTGCTCCGCGCCGAGTCGCGGCGCGCCGGACACCGGGTGCTCATCGTGGACGACGATCCGGTGATGGCGCAGGTCCTGGCGAGCCTGGTGCCCGATGGCGGGAGGAACGCCCGACTGGCGGGCACTGCCGCAGAGGCCGACGCGATGGTCCAGGCGGAGCGCTTCGACCTGGTGCTCCTCGACCTCTTCCTCCCCGACGAGGACGGGCGCCGGCTCCTGGCCCGCTGGCGCGCCGCGCCCGCGACCGCCGCCACGACGGTGTTCGTGCTGAGCGCACGCCTCGGCCCTGAGATCAAGACGGAGTGCTTTGCCCTCGGCGCCGACGCCTACTTCGAGAAGCCGGTGGATCCGGCGATGATCGCCGCGGCGGTGGCGAGCCGGCTGGCGCGCCAGGCGCCCGATCCCGCGCCCGCGGCCCCGATGCCCGAGCCGCGGACGAGCGGCGCAGCGGCGCCGCCGGCGCAGGTGCTCCTCGCCGAGGACGACCCGCTCATCGCCAGCATTGTGACCCACCGGCTCGGGAAGGCCGGCCACACCGTGCGCCACGTGAGCGACGGCGCCGCCGCCCTCGCGGCGCTCGAAGCCGGACACCCCGACCTCCTCATCCTCGACATCAAGATGCCCGAGATGGACGGGCTCGAGGTCCTCCGCCGGATCCGCGCCGCGCCGGCACCCCGGGCGCTTCCCGTCATCATCCTCACCGCGCTCAGCAACGAGACGGACGTCGTCCGCGGGTTCGGACTGGGCGCCGACGACTACCTGGTCAAGCCGTTCTCCCCCACCGAGCTGTCGGTGCGGGTCGAGCGCCTCCTCCGCCGCCGATGATCGCCGGCGCCACGCTCGACGTCGTCATCGCGTCCGCGCTGGCGCTGGTGGGCGTGTCGCTCCTGTTCGCCGCCGCCGCGGTGGTGCTCCGGGTGCGGAACGCCGCGGTGGCGGCACGGTGGCAGCGGGTGGAGGAGCGCTGGGAAGGGCGCATCCTCGAGGCCCTGAGCGGCGACAGCGACGGCTCCGACATCATCGCGGGCCTCCGGCCGGGCGAGGCGCCGTACCTGACGGAGTTCCTGGCGCGGTTCGTCCGTCGCGTCACCGGGCCGGAGCGCGCCCGGCTCCGCGAACTGGCGCGGCCCCTCCTGCCGGCCGCCGCCGCCGGACTCCGCGCGCGCTCCGCCGAGACCAGGGCCATCGCGGTGGAGACGCTTGGCCTCCTTTCGCGTCCCGAAGACACCGACATCCTCGCCGCCGCGCTCGACGACCCCTCCCCGCTGGTGGCGATGGTCGCTGCGCGGGCCATCGCTCGCGAGGGGACGGCCCGGCACGCGGCGGCGATGGTGGCGCACCTCCACCGGTTCCAGGAGTGGCGCCCGAGCTACCTGGCCGCGATGCTGGCGGCGTTCGGCCCGCCGATCGCGCCCTCGCTCCGCGCGGCGCTGGCCGAACCGGCGCGCCTGCCGCGGGTGCGCACCGTCGCGTGCGACGCGCTCGCCCGGCTCAACGACGCCGCCGCGGCCACCACCGCCGCAGCGATCCTCGCCCGGGAGGAGGACCCGGAGCTCATTTCGGCGGCGCTCCGGCTCCTCGCCCGGGTGGGGCACGCCGAGCACCTCCCGGCCATCCGCGCGCGCATCCATGACCCGTCCGAAGCGGTGCGCCTTGCCGCGGTGCGGGCACTCGGCGCGCTCGGCGGCCCGCAGGACGTGCCGCTCCTCGCCGGCTCGCTCACCGACGGCTCGCGCTGGGTGGCCGAGCACGCGGCGCGCGGC
>DATIEF010000145.1:0-3125 GCA_035455865.1 Gemmatimonadales bacterium
CCTCGACTCGCGACCCGCTCACCGATACGTTTCCCGCTCCATGGCCAAGTCCCTTTCACCCACCCTGTTGCGCCGGGGATTCGAGCTGTTCGCCGTGATCTCACTCGTGGGATTCGGCGCGGTGCTCCTCTACGGCAACAACCTGCCCGCCTTCCTCGCGTCGGTGGGGCAGGTGCACTGGATCTGGGTGCTGGCGGGGCTCGGGTTGGCCTCGATGGACTGGATCGGCGGGGGGCTCCGGCTCTGGGTCGTGACCCGCCAGGTGCACCCCGAACCGCCGCTCGGCGGGATGATCCTGGCCGGCGGGATGAGCGCGTGGGCCGCGTACCTGACGCCAGTGCAGTCGGGCGCGGGGCCGATGATGATCTACACGATGAAGCGCAGCGGGGTCCCCGTCCCGGTGGCGATGACCTCGACGCTGATGACCTTCGTCGCCACGGTGGCGTTCTTCGCCATCGCGGGTCCGCTCGCCATCCTGCTCGGCGCCGGCAAGGCGCTGGGCCAGCGGGGCGACGTGCTGGGGCTCTCCCTCTACGACCTCTTCCTCGGAAGCCTCGGCATCTTCGCCGGCCTCGGGCTCCTGATGGTGGCGGTGATGGTCTTCCCGGGCTTTGCCCGCGACGTCATCCATCGCCTGACCCGCTGGGCGGGGCGACGCCACCAGAAGGTGGCCGACCGGCTCGAGCGGCTCCGCGCCGGGATCGACCAGGCGCACGGCAGCCTGCTCAAGTTCAACACACCGCGCGGCTGGCTCTCGCTCGCCTGGGCCACGCTCCTCTCGGCGCCCTCGCACGCCAACAAGCTCCTGGCGGGGTACGTGGCGCTCCGGGCCATCGGCGTCGAGGCCAACTTCGTCGACGTGCTGCTGCTGCAGACGCTCATCACCTTCCTGCTCTACTTCGCGCCGACCCCCGGGGCGTCGGGCATCGCCGAGCTCCTGTCCGCGGCGGTGATGGCGGCGGGCTACGTCCCGCGCACGTCGCTTCCGCTCTACACGCTGCTGTGGCGGCTCACGCTCAGCTACTACACCCTCGCGTTCGGGTTCCTGGTGTTCTCCAACTGGGTGCGGAAGGGGCTCCGGAGCATCGACGCCGACGGGATCGCCGCCGAGGCGCCGGCGTGAGCGGCGGGATCCAGGAGGACACGCTCCAGGCGGGGTACGACCCGGCGCTCTTCCGGCGGCTGGTGCGCTACCTCGCGCCGTATCGCTGGCTCGTGGCCTCGGCGCTCGGGCTCCTGGCCATCGAGGCGGGGCTCGCGCTGGTGGGGCCGGAGCTCACCAAGCGCGCCATCGACGTGGCCATCCCCGCCGGCGACCGCGGGCTCCTGCTCACGCTGGCGGGAGTGTACGTCACGTCGCTGGTCCTGAGCTTCGGCGCCGACTACGGTGGCGCGTTCCTCACCACGCTCATCGGCCAGCGGGTGATGAACGACATGCGGCGCCAGATCTTCGGGCACCTGCAGCGGCTCAGCATCCCCTACTTCGACCGGAACCCCGTCGGCCGGCTCGTCACCCGCGTCACCAGCGACGTGGAGACGCTCAACGACCTCCTGTCGTCGGGATTCGTGACCGTGATCGGCGACGTGATGACGCTCGCCGCGATCATGATCCTGATGCTGGTGCTGGACTGGCGGCTGGCGCTGGTGGCGTTCGCGGTGATGCCGGTGGTGATGCTCGTGGCCATCGTCTTCCGGCGCCACGTCCGCCAGGCGTTCCGCGACATCCGTACCCGGCTGGCCCGGCTCAACGCGTACCTCACCGAGCACCTGACCGGGATGCGGGTGGTGCAGCTCTTCGGCCGCGAGCGCGAGACCTGGGAGCGGTTCGACCGGGTCAACGCCGACCACCTCGAGGCGCACCTCCGGTCGATCACCATCTACGCCGTCTTCCTGCCGGTGATGGAAGTGCTCACGTCAGTGGCGCTGGCGCTCCTCATCTGGTACGGCGGGCTCCGCTCGCTCGGCGGGAGCCTGACCGTCGGCGTGCTGGCGGCCTTCATCCAGCTCACCCGGCGCTTCTTCCAGCCGCTGCAGGACCTCTCCGAGAAGTTCAACCTGCTGCAGAGCGCGATGGCCTCGTCGGAGCGGATCTTCACCCTGCTCGACCAGCCGGTGACCGTGCCTGCGCCCGCGGCCCCGGTGCGCCTCCCCAGGCCGGTGCGCGGCGAGGTGCGCTTCGAGAACGTCTCCTTCCGCTACTCCCCCGACGGTCCGTGGGTGCTCAAGAACGTGAGCTTCACGGCGAGCCCCGGGCGCACGCTCGCGCTGGTCGGCTACACCGGGGCGGGCAAGACCACGATCATCAGCCTCCTCCTCCGGTTCTACGACGTGACCGAAGGCCGGGTGACCGTCGACGGGGTGGACGTGCGCGAACTCGATCCCGGCGAGCTCCGGCGGCTCATCGGGTTCGTGCAGCAGGATCTCTTCCTCTTCACGGGCGACGTGCTCAGGAACCTGGTCCTCGACACCGGGGTCACCGAGGCGCAGGCGCGGGAGGCGGCGCGGCGGGTGGGGGCGGAGCGGTTCATCGAGCGGCTCCCCGCGGGGTACGGGCACGTGCTGGGGGAGCGGGGACGGAGCCTGAGCGTGGGGGAACGCCAATTGCTGAGCTTTGCACGGGCGCTGGCGCTCGACCCGGCCATCCTCATCCTCGACGAGGCCACCAGCTCGGTGGACGCGGAGTCCGAGGCGCTCATCCAGCGGGCGCTCCTGGAGCTGATGTCGGGGCGGACGTCGATCGTGGTGGCGCACCGGCTCAGCACCATCCTCCATGCCGACGAGATCCTGGTGCTGCACCACGGGGAGGTGCGGGAGCGGGGGAGCCACCGGGAACTGCTCGCCGCCGGGGGGCTCTATGAGCGGCTCTATCGGCTGCAGATCGCTTCGGCGGCCGGGGCGGCCTGACGGTCAGCGCCTCGGGCAGGTCCCGGTGAGGCTCACCGGCATCCGGTACATCTCACCCAGCATCTTCGCGTATTCTGCCATCGGCGGGAGCCCAACCTGCGACCGGCGCGCGTCGAGCCGCGTGGGATCCGCGATCGGGTCGGGCGTCAGGCAGCTGTCCCTGACGGAGAATGATGTGCCGTAGCTCTGCGGCCGCCCGGAGTGGGTCGCCACGCGGTCAT
>DATIEF010000146.1:0-6128 GCA_035455865.1 Gemmatimonadales bacterium
CCCTCGATCCTGGTCGACCCGAAGGACGCCAACCTGGTGATGGTCGCGGCACAGGGGAACATCCATAAGCGGAGCGACGACCGCGGCGTCTACCGGAGCACCGACGGCGGGAAGACCTGGACCAAGACCCTCTTCGTCGACGACACCACGGGCATCCAGAAGATCACCTGGGCCTTCGACCAGCCGAACGTGGTCTTCGCCACCACGGTCAAGCACTTCGTCGAGCCGGGGCCGCCGCCCACCGGGGCGCCGAGAGGCCCGCGCGGCCCGGAGGCCAAGGACGCGCCGAGCACCACGCGGATCTTCAAGTCGACGGACGAGGGCGTCACCTGGCAGGAGATCAAGGGCGGGGGCCTCCCCCACCTCGACGGCCGCACCTCGATGGCGGTCGCGATGCACACCAACGCCCAGCGGGTGTTCCTGGTGGGCAACTTCGGCCTCTGGCGCTCCGATGACGGCGGCACCACCTGGCGGCAGATGGATCCCGATGACAAGCGGGTGGGCAACGGGCAGGGCGGCTACAACTGCGGCGTGTACGTGAGCCCGTCGAACCCCGACGTGGTCTACACCATCAACACGTCGAGCTACGTCTCCCGCGACGGCGGCAACACCTTCACCGGCTTCAAGGGCGCCCCCGGCGGCGACGACCCGCAGCAGATGTGGATCGACCCGACCAACGGCCAGCGCATCTTCCTCGGCATGGACCAGGGCGCCACCGTGAGCCTCGACGGCGGGCAGACCTGGAGCACCTGGTACAACCAGTCGACCGACCAGGTGTACCACATCTCGGTGGACAACTCATTCCCCTACTGGGTGTACGCGCCGCAGCAGGATGCCGGCGCCATCCGCACCCGGAGCCGCGGCAACTTCGGCGAGATCACCCCGCTCGACTGGAACCCCGTCGGGACCTGGGAGTGGGGCACCCTCGTGGCCGACCCGCTCAACCCCAGCATCGCCTACGGGAGCGGTTCCGGGATCCAGAAGATCACGTATCCCAGCGAACAGATCATCGACGTGGGACCGAACACGGACCCGGGCGCGCACCTGCGCACCTCCTTCTCGATGCCGATCGTCTGGGCCCCGTGGGACCAGCACGAGCTTCTGGCCGGATTCCAGTACGTGATGGCCACGACCGATGGCGGCGCCCATTGGCGGAAGCTCTCCCCCGACCTCGGCTATCCGAAGGGCGTCAAGCCGCCGCCGGACAGCGAGGCCGACCGCCCGCCGCGTCCCAACGCCCCGCGGGGCGGCGCCATCGAGTCGATGTCGGCGTCGACCGTCGGGCGCGGGATCATCTGGGTCGGCACCAGCAACGGCCTCATCAAGGTGACTCGGGATGAGGGGAAGACCTGGGCCGACGCCTCGATCCCGGGGCTCCCCGACTCCGGCTTTGCCACCATCACGTCCGTCGAGGCCTCCCACCACGACGCGGGCACCGCCTACGCTGCCGTCGACCTCCACCGGCTCGGCGACTACGCGCCGTATGTGTACCGGACGCGGGACTTCGGGAAGACGTGGACCAAGATCGTCAACGGCCTCCCCACCGGCCAGGTGAGCGGCAGCTTCGTCCGCGTGGTCCGGGCCGACACGAAGAAGGCGGGGCTCCTCTTCGCCGGCACCGAGAGCGGGATGTTCGTCTCGTTCAACGACGGCGACGACTGGCAGTCGCTCCAGCTCAACCTTCCCAACACCTCGTTCCGCGACGCGGTCATCAAGGGGAACGACCTCGTGGTCGGCACCTACGGCCGGGGGATCTGGATCCTGGACGACATCTCGCCGCTCCGGCAGATGACGCCCGCGATGGCGGGCGAGGCGGTGCACCTCTTCACGCCCGGCGACGCCGTCCGGCTCCACCGGAACGTGAACCAGGACACCCCGTTCCCGCCCGAAGTGCCGCACGCGCTGAACGCCCCGGACGGGGTCATCGTCTACTACTACCTGGGCGCCAAGCCGACCGGCGACATCTCCCTCGACGTGCTCGATGCGGCGGGAAACGTGGTGCGCCACATGTCGAGTGCGCCGATCACCCCGGTGCCCGAGGCATCGCATCCGCCGGAGCCGAGCTTCTGGCTCGCCACGCCGCAGCCGATGCCCACGGCGCTCGGCACCAACCGGGTCAACTGGGACCTGCGCTACGACGCGCCCCCGGCGTTCAGCCACAGCTACGGCATCAACGCCAACCCGGGGCTCACGCCCCCCTCGCCCGAGGGCCCGCTCGCGGCGCCCGGGACCTACACCTTCCGCCTCACGGTCGACGGCAAGGCATACACCGCGACCGCCAAGGTCACCAACGATCCCCGGTCCCCGGCCACCGCGATGGCGCTGGCGGCGCAGCACGCGCTCCAGCTCAAGATCTACCGCGGCGCCAATGAGGCGTGGGACGGCTTCCAGCAGGCCGCGACCCTCAAGGCCGCGCTGGCGGCGCTCCGCGCCACCAAGCCGGCGGCAGACGTCGATTCCGCCGCCGCGGCGTTCGACGCCAGGATCGACTCGGTGGCGGGTGACACCGGCGGACGTGGCGGACGCCGGTTCTTCGGCCGCGGCGCCAAGGTCCCGCCGACGTTCGTCGGGGTCAACGGCACGATGGCCCGCCAGCTCGACGCGCAGGACCTGGCCGACATGGCCCCCAACCCGCCGATGCTCGCGGCGTACGCCTCCGCCTGCGGCGACTTGAAGACCGTCGTCACCAACTGGCACGGCGTGGTGACCCACGACCTTTCGGCGTTCAACACGCTGCTGCAGCAGTCGCACCACGCCACGATCGCAGCGCCAGCGACGGCCTTGCCGGTGCCCGACTGCGGGCCGGGGGTGCGCGCCAAGGGGCGCACCGCCGCCGCGCGGGTCAACGCGCCTGACCAGAACGACGACCCGGACAACCCCGACGCCGCGCTCGGCGGCGACGGCGGGGAATGAACCAACGGTAGTACCGCCCCGCCCCGTGCGGGGCGGGTTTTTCCCTTGACACATTCCCATATCGGCATATATTGACTCCATGGCCCGGCTGGCAACGACCTCGGATGTGTTCAATGCGGTGGCGGAGCCCCGCCGCCGCCAGATCCTGACGCTGCTGTCGGGCGGCGAGCGGTCGGTCAACGACCTCGCGCGGCAACTCCGGGTCCGGCAGCCGCAGGCCTCCAAGCATCTCCGCGTGCTGCGGCAGGTGGGGCTGGTGCGGGTCCGTGGCGCCGGCCAGCAGCGGCTCTACGCCCTCAATGGCCAGGGCCTCAAGCCGATCCATGACTGGGTCAAGACCTTCGAACGCCAGTGGAACGAGAGTCTCGACCGGCTCGATGCGTACCTCAAGGAACTCCAGAAGAAGGAGCGGGACGATGTCCGGAAACGCTAGCCCGGGGGCGGAGCTCGTCGGCCGGGAGATCACCCTCACCCGCACCTTCGATGCGCCCCGAAGCCTCGTCTTCAAGGCGTGGACCGAGCCGGAGCACGTGGCCCAGTGGTGGGGGCCGCAGGGCTTCACCAATCCCGTCTGTGAGGTGGACGCACGGGTAGGCGGCCTGGTCCGCATCCACATGCAGGGGCCCGATGGCGGCATCTACCCGATGCGCGGCGTCTTCCAGGAACTGGTGGCGCCGGAGCGGATCGTGCTCCTCACCGGCGTCGACGCGCCGGACGGCACGGTGCGATTCGAGGTGCTGACCACCGTCACCCTCGTCGAGTCGGGGGGCCGCACCACGCTCACCTTGCGCGCCCGGGTGGGCACCGCCGTCGCCGATGCCGCGATGAACATCGCCGGAATGGAGCCGGGGTGGAGCCAGAGCCTCGACCGGCTGCAGGCGCAGGTGGCCCCGGGCCAGGCCATCCCGGCCCGGGAGCTCGTCACCGAGCGGGTCATCGCCGCGCCGAGGGCGCTCGTCTTCCGGGCGTGGACCGAGCCGGAGCAGGTGGCAGCGTGGTGGGGGCCCAACGGATTCACCAACACGATCCACCAGATGGACGTGCGGCCCGGTGGGATGTGGCGGCTCACGATGCACGGGCCCGACGGGAGGGACTATCCCAACGAGAACGTCTACCTGCAGGTCGCGCCGCCGGCGCTCCTGGTGTACTACCACCAGACGACGCCCAAATTCGTGGCCGTCGCCACCTTCGAGGACGCCCCCGGCGGCACCAAGGTCACGATGCGGAGCAACTTCCTGTCGTCGGACGATTTCGACATTGCATTGAATGTCGTTGGTGCCCGGGAAGGGGCGAAACAGACCCTGGAGCGGCTGGCGGATCACGTCGCGCGCGTCGGCCGATGACAACGCACGGGCGCGGCATGCCGCGCCGCTACGTCTCACGTCTTACGTCTTACGTCTCAGCCCCCCGCGATCGCACCGATGACGAGGTACGGCTCGGCGCCGGAGGCCACCGCAGCGGGGAGCGGCGTGTCCGGCGACTCATGCGAGAGGTCCTTGCCGCAGGCGAAGAACCGGAGGAACGCCCGGCGCTTCTGGGTCGTGTGGTCGCGGATGGTGCCGCGGAGCATGGGGTAGCGCGCCTCGAGCGCGTCGAGGGCGCTGCGCTGCGTCGGCGCCGGTCCCGCGTCGAGGGTCACCTCCGGGCCCGTTCCGGCCAGGGTCCGGAGGTGATGCGGCAGCTCCACCCGGATCACGGGAGCGCCTGCACCTCGACCGAGAGCACGGCCGGCAGGTCGCGCACCAGCGGCGCCCAGCTCTCCCCGCCGTCGGCCGAGCCGTACACCTGGCCCCCGGTGGTGCCGAAGTAGATGCCACAGGGATCGAGGGAGTCGACCGCCATCGCCTCGCGGAGGACGTTGACGTAGCAGTCCTTTTGCGGCAGGCCCTTGGTCATCGCCTGCCACTCGTTCCCGCCGGTCTTGCTCCGGTACACGGCGAGCTTCCCGTCCAGCGGGAAGTGCTCCGAGTCGCTCTTGATCGGCACCACGAACACCGTCTCCGGCTCGTGGGCGTGGACGTCGATCACGAAGCCGAAGTCGGTGGGGAGGTTCCCGCTGACCTCATGCCACGTGTCGCCGGCATCGTCGCTCCGCATCACATCCCAGTGCTTCTGCATGAAGAGGGTGTTCGGCTTCGACTTGTGCTGCGCGATGCGATGGACGCAGTGCCCCACTTCGGCCCCGGGGTCGGGAAGGAACTTGGAATGGAGCCCCTTGTTGATCGGCTTCCAGCTCGTGCCGCCGTCATCGCTGCGGAACGCTCCCGCCGCGGAGATCGCGACGAAGATCCGCTTCGGGTCCTTGCCGTCGAGCAGGATGGTGTGCAGGCACATCCCGCCGGCACCCGGCTGCCAGTGGGGACCGGTCCCGTGGCCCCGGAGGCCGGGAAGCTCGTTCCAGCTCTTGCCGCCATCGGTGGACTTGAAGATCGCGGCGTCCTCGACCCCGGCGTACACCGTGTCCGCCTCGGTGCGCGAAGGCTCGAAGTGCCACACCCGCTTGAACTCCCACGGATGCGGCGTGCCGTCGTACCACTGGTGCGTGCCCGGCGTCCCGTCGTAGGCGAACTTGTTCTCCACCGGGGTCCAGGTCTTGCCACCGTCGTCCGAGCGGGGCACCTGCTGACCGAACCATCCGCTCGACTGCGAGGCGTAGATCCGGTCGGGGTCCACCGGCGAGCCCTTCACGTGATAGATCTCCCACCCGGCGAAGTGCGGCCCCTGCACCTCCCAGTTCTTCCGCTTTCCGTCGGAGGTGAGGATGAAGGCGCCCTTCCTGGTGCCGACCAGCATGCGAACTCGACTCATCGGATCCCCCAAAGGCGTGGCTTGGCGTTCTCTGATGCAACGTGCAAGACGAATCGAAAAGGTCGGGCCGCACGGGGGGCGTGTCAACGGTGGGCGGGCGGAAGAGCGGGCGAGCGAGCGGGCGAAAAAGCGGGCGGGAGAGCGGGCGAGCGAGCGGGCGAACAGCGGGCGGAGAAGCGGGCGTGGTAGCGGGCGGTGGGTCTGGCACGGCCGGACTGATCCACGTTGTGCCTTAACGCTTTGTAACACAATGGCTTATATGCCATGTCGAAATCACCCTGCCCCGTTCGACGTATCAGTGGAGCCCGGAACGGGCCGGCTCCGACCCGGACCAGGAGATGGCAGATGTCCACCACCACCCGCCGCGCGAACGCGACCCTCTGGATCGTCCAGAGCCTCCTCGCCGC
>DATIEF010000147.1:0-8255 GCA_035455865.1 Gemmatimonadales bacterium
AAGGCGATGAGCGACATGGAGTCGATGATCCACCACTTCAAGCAGGTGATGGAAGGCGTGAAGGCGCCCACGGGCGAGGCCTACCAGTCGATCGAGAACCCCAAGGGGGAGCTCGGCTACTACTTCGTCTCCGACGGGACCGCCAAGCCGGTGCGCTGGCGGATCCGGCCGCCGTCCTTCATCAACCTCGCGGCGCTGCCGGCGCTCTGCACCGGGGCGCTCCTGTCGGACGTGATCGCGATCAACGCGAGCGTGGACATCGTGATGGGGGAGATCGACCGGTGAGCGCCACGCACGGCACCGCCCCGTACACGCCGGTCTTCACCGGCGCTCGGCGGCAGGAACTGGACCAGCTGTTCACCAAGTATCCCACGAAGCAGGCGTGCCTCCTCCCGGCGCTCTGGATGGTGCAGGAGGACCGCGGCTGGATCGCGCCGGAGGCCATCGCCGAGGTGGCGGAGGTCCTGGGGCTCACGCCGGCGTACGTCCGCGGCGTCGTGACGTTCTACACGATGTACCACACCCACCCCGTGGGCCGGCACTTCATCCAGGTCTGCACCACGAGCCCCTGCGGGCTCTGCGGCGCCGAGGACACGCTCAAGGCGCTCCTCCGCGAGACCGGGTGCCAGGAACTGGGCGCCACCAGCCCCGACGGCCGGTTCACCGTGGTCGAGGTCGAGTGCCTCGGCGCGTGCGGCTTCCCGACGCCCATCCTGGTCGACGAGGATTTCATCGAGAGCGTGACCCCGGAGCGGGTGCCGGGCGTGCTCCAGAGGTACGCGTAATGGGCTATCCGAACCCGAGCCACGCCAAGGAGACGGTGGTCCTCTCCAAGCACTTCGGCGACGCGGGCGCCCGGACGTTCACGGGATGGGTGGAGCGCGGCGGCTACGCCGGGCTCAAGCAGGCGCTCGGGATGACCCCCGAGGCCGTCATCGAGGTGATCAAGGCGTCGGGGCTGCGCGGCCGGGGCGGCGCCGGCTTCCCGACCGGCCTCAAGTGGTCGTTCATGCCGAAGAACGACGGGAAGCCGCACTACCTCGTCTGCAACGCCGACGAATCCGAGCCCGGCACCTTCAAGGACCGGGAGATCATGCGCTGGACCCCTCACGCCCTCATCGAAGGCTGCGCTGTGGCGGCGCACGCCATCGGGGCGGAGACGTGCTACATCTACATCCGGGGCGAGTTCACCGAGCCGTGGAAGGTGATGACCGAGGCGGTCCGGGACGCGTACGCCAACGGCGCCCTGGGCGACAACGTCTTCGGCACCGGGCGGAAGATCCACGTCGTGCTCCACCGCGGGGCGGGCGCCTACATCTGCGGTGAAGAGACCGCGCTGATGAACTCCATCGAGGGGAAGCGCGGCAACCCGCGGATCAAGCCGCCGTTCCCGGCCGCCGCCGGGCTCTTTGCGCTGCCCACGACCATCAATAACGTGGAGACCCTCACCGCCGCGCCGCACATCATCGTCCGCGGCGCCGAGTGGTACAAGGGCCTCTGCCGGAGCAACCCCAAGAGCACCGGCACCAAGCTGATCTCGGTGTGCGGCCACGTGCAGCGGCCGGGCAACTACGAGATCGCGATGGGCACGTCGATGAAGGAACTGATCTACGACATGTGCGGCGGGATGCGCCCGGGCCGGACGCTCAAGGCGGTCATCCCCGGCGGCTCGTCGGTGCCGCTGATGGACGCCCGGGACGTTGAGACCTGCCTGATGGACTACGAGGGCGTGGTGGCCGCCGGCTCGATGCTCGGCTCCGGCGGGATGATCGTGATGGACGACACCACCGACATCCCGTACCAGGTGTGGCGCCTGGCCCGCTTCTACGCCCACGAGTCGTGCGCGCAGTGCACCCAGTGCCGCGAGGGCACCGCCTGGACGGTCAAGGTCCTGGAACGGATCCTCAAGGGCGAGGGGCAGGAGAGCGACCTCCAGCTCCTGCTCGACCTGGCCGACAACATGACCGGCAAGACCATCTGCGTCCTCTCCGATTCCTGCGCGGCCCCGGTGGTGAGCGGGCTGCAGAAGTTCCGGGGAGAATTCGAAGCCTACCTGAGCCGCCGGCGCCAGCCGGCGCTCGCCTCCGCGTGAGCGCCATGCCCCAGGAGCTCGTCTCCGTCACGATCGACGGCCGCCCGGTGAGCGTCCCCAAGGGGACGTCGATCATCGAAGCGGCCAAGCAGGCGGGGGTGCTGGTCCCGCACTATTGCTACCACCCCTCGCTGCCGAGCCCCGCCGTCTGCCGGATGTGCCTGGTGGAGGTGGAAAAGGCGCCCAAGCTCCTGCCCGCGTGCGTCACCACCGTGGCCGAGGGGCAGGTGGTCCACACCCAGAGCGCCCCGGCCAGGAAAGCGCGCGAGGGTGTGCTCGAGCTCCTGCTCATCAACCACCCGCTCGACTGCCCGATCTGCGACCAGGCCGGCGAGTGCGAGCTGCAGGACTACACCTTCCAGGAAGGGCGCGCCGGCGGCCGGTACGCCGACTACCCCAAGCGCTTCAATCCGGTCGAGGATTTCGGGCCCGACATCCTCTACGTCACCAACCGCTGCATCCTCTGCACTCGCTGCGTCCGCTTCATGGGCGATGTGGCCCAGGAGCCGGTCCTCAACGTCTCCGAGCGCGGCGACCGCGCCTACATCGGCATCGACCCCGCGCACGCCCTGACCCACCCGTGGTCGGGCAACGTGGTGGACCTCTGTCCGGTCGGCTCGCTCATCTCGAAGGACTTCCTGCACAAGGCGCGCGCCTGGGACCTCGACAAGACGGCGAGCGTCTGCACCGGCTGCAGCCAGGGGTGCAACACCACCGTCGACACGCGGGATGACGTGGTGGTCCGGCTCCGGCCGCGTCCCAACCTCGACGTCAACCGCCACTTCATCTGCGACACCGGGCGGCTCGATTACCGTTGGATGAACCGTGGTGACCGGGTCGAGGCGCCCCTGGTGCGCGAGGGCCAGAAGCTCGTCGCCCGCGACTGGGAGACGGCGCTCGAGCGCGTGGCCCAGCTGGTGAGCGACGCCAAGGGCGCCGCGGTGATCCTCGCCTCGGGCCGCGCCTCCAACGAGTCCCTCGCCGAGGTCCAGGCGCTGCTGCGGGGGCGCGCCGTCACGGCCGCGGTCCGCGTCCCGGTGGAAGGGGCGGAGGCGCCGCTCGCCGGCGTGCCGGGCCTGGCGCTCCGGAAGGAACGCGCCCCCAACGGCGACGGCGCCCGGATCCTGGGCTACGGCGCTGCGTGGTCGGCCGCGCTCTCGGCGTGCGCCGGTGCCGCGCTCGTGGTGGTGCTCGACGTTGAATTGGACCCGGCAGAGCGGGCGGCGGTCTCGAAGGCCGGCACGGTGGTCGTGCTCGCGACGGTCGACCAGGGTTTCGACGGGTGGGCCGCGGCGGTGCTCCCGGTCACCAACACGGTCGAGGAGAGCGGCACTTTCACCAACCGTGACGGTCGGGTCCAGCGCTACTGGCAGGCCCGCTCGGCGCCCGGGATGGCGCGCCCGGCGTGGTGGGTCGCGGCCGAACTCCGCGCGGCGGCCACCGGCGTCAGGGCGGCCGCCACTCCGGATGCGTCGTTCGCGGCGCTCGCCGCCTCGGTGCCGGCCTTCGCCGGGATGAGCTACGCCGACCTGGGCTTCACCGGACGCCGCGCCGAGCCGGCAGGGGCAGCGCGATGAGCGACCTCGTTGCGCTGCTGACGCCGGAGATGAAGGGGTTCCTCCTCGTCACCATCGCCAAGCTGCTGGTGGTGTTCACGGTCGTCATGGTGGGCGTGGCGCTCCTGACGCTGATGGAGCGGAAGGTCTCGGCCTGGATGCAGAACCGGCTCGGCCCCAACCGGGTCGGGAAGGGGTGGCTCCAGCCGGCGGCCGACGGGCTCAAGAACATCCTGAAGGAAGAGACGCTCCCCGCGAGCGCGAATCCGGTCATCTTCACGCTCGCGCCGGCAATGGCGTTCATCCCGGCGATGACGCTGTCGGCGGTCATCCCCTTCGCGGCGCCGATCCCGGCGTTCCAGTTCCACCTCGGGCTCCTCGGCGACTTCGCCTACACCGGCGGCATCCCGAGCGTCGTGGCGGACCTGCCGGTCGGGTTCCTCTTCGTGCTGGCCATCAGCTCGCTCGGCGTCTACGGCATCGCGCTGGCGGGCTGGAGCTCCAACAGCAAGTACTCGCTCCTGGGCGGGCTCCGGTCGAGCGCCCAGATGATCTCATACGAGGTGGCGATGGGGCTGGCGCTGGTGCCGGTGCTCCTCCTCTCGGGCAACGTCTCGTTCACCACGATCGTGGCCGACCAGCAGGGGACGCTCCTCAACTGGTACGTCTTCCCGCTCTTCGTCTCGTTCTTCGTGTACCTGGTGTCGGGCTTCGCCGAGACCAACCGGCTGCCCTTCGACCTGCCGGAGGCGGAATCGGAGCTCATCGCCGGATACCACACCGAGTATTCCGCGATGAAGTTCTCGATGTTCTTCATCGCCGAATACGCCAACATGGTCACCGTGTCGGCGATGGTCACGACGCTCTTCTTCGGGGGGTGGGACATCCCGTTCACGCACTGGGACGAGCGGGCGGGGTGGATCCAGGTGCTGGCGACGGGGGCCTTCTTCTTCGCCAAGCTGATGTTCTGGCTCTTCTTCTTCATGTGGATCCGCTGGACCCTGCCGCGCTTCCGGTATGACCAGCTGATGGCGCTGGGGTGGAAGGTGCTCCTCCCCGTGTCGCTGGCGTACGTGATGCTCGTGGCGGTGGCGGTGTATGTCGGTAGTGACCTGCTGCACCTCACGCCGTTCGGGCTGACCGGGCTCCTGACCGGGCTCAGCGTCGTGACCGGTGGCGTGCTCTTCTACATCCTCGACCGCGGCGCCGTGATCGGCGGCAGCCGGGCCCGGTCGGGTCAACCGGCGCGCGCCCCCGCGGGCGCCGCGGCGAGGTCCTGATGGCCATCGGCGTCAAGGTGCTGCCGCGCCCCGAGCGGGAGGTGAGCTACGTGCGGGCCACCCTCAAGGGGATGGCGCTGACGTTCAAGCACATGTTCCAGCCCACGGTCACGATGCAGTATCCGGAGCATCGCAGCACCGACGACTGGCGCATCAGCACCCGGTGGCGCGGCACCCACCGGATGCTCACCGACGAGCAGGGGCGGTCGAAGTGCGTGGCCTGCGGGCTCTGCCCCCAGATCTGCCCGGCCAACTGCATCAAGCTGGTCCCGGGCGAGGACGAGCAGGGCAACCGGTACCCGCTCATCTACGAGATCGACGAGTTCCGCTGCGTCTTCTGCGGGTACTGCCAGGAGGTCTGCCCGGAGGAGGCCATCCACGTCGGCGTGCACTACGAGAACGCCGAGTATTCGCGCGACCGGTTCGTGTACGACCTCGAGCGGCTCTCGTCGCAGGCGCACACGGTGTCGACGCTGTGGGATCCCGCCGACCCGCGGGGCGAGTGAGCCCATGACCCAGGCCGTCTTCTGGTTCTTCGCCGGCATCGCCGTGCTCTCGGCGCTCCTCTGCATCGTGCAGCGGAACGTCGTGGCGGCGCTGCTCTGGCTGGTGGCGACGATGTTCGCGCTGGCCGGCATCTTCGTGCTGCTCGACGCCCAGTTCCTCGGCGTCATCCAAGTGCTGGTGTACGCGGGCGCCATCCTGGTGCTCTTCCTGTTCGTCATCATGCTCCTCAACCTCGGCCACGCGCCGCGGGACACCCGTGCCTGGCCGATGTGGCTCCTGGCGGTGATGGTGGTCTCCGCGCTCGGCGCCACGCTCCTCCAGCTCGGCGGCTATACCCCCGGCCGGCTCGCTGAAGAGGTCGTCGGCGGCCCGCTCGCGGCCGACCCGGCGCAGGTGTTCAGCAGCGGCGCGGCCGCGGCCGGGCAGGTGGCGGCGCACGGCGTCGTGGGGGCGGTGGCGGCACCGCTCTTCCGCCAGTGGCTCGTCCCGTTCGAGCTCACCTCCGTGCTGCTGCTCGCGGCCATCGTGGGCGCGGTCGTCCTCGCCAAGCGGAAACTCTGACCATGGCCCCGTCGCTCCTCGGCCCGTCCCTGACCGTTTCGGCGGTGCTCTTCTGCATCGGCGTCGCCGGCGTGCTGATCCGCCGCAACGCGATCATGCTCTTCCTGTGCGTCGAGCTGATGCTGAACGCGGTCAACCTCGCCTTCGTGGCGCTGAGTCAGCTGCGCGGCCTCGACGGGCAGGTGATCGTCTTCTTCGTGATGACCGTGGCGGCGGCCGAGGCGGCCGTCGGGCTCGCGATCATCCTCGCCGTCTTCCGGCACTCGGAATCGGTCGACCTCAAGAACATCAACCTCCTGCAGGGCTGATGCTCGCACTGTTCCAGGCCGCCGCCCCGCCTACCGGCGGCGCCGCCCTCCACTGGGCGCCGTACGTCATCCTCCTCCCGTTCCTGGGCTTCCTGGCCAACGGGGCGCTGGCGCTCTGGGCCCCCAAGGCCAAGCGGGCGGTGTCCCTCATCGGCCCTGGGGTGCTGATCGCGGCGTTCGGGGTGGCGGTCGCCATCGTCAAGGCCGTGCACGATACCGGGCTGATCGAGCCGGTGCTCACCACCGTCTGGACCTGGCTCCCGGTCGGCTCGCTCCAGGTGGCGTTCGCCACCCAGGTCGACCAGCTCTCCTCGGTGATGCTTCTGGTCGTGACCGGCGTGGGGAGCCTCATCCACCTGTACAGCATCGGGTACATGCGGGCGGACGAGGGCTACGCCCGGTACTTCGCCTACCTCAACCTGTTCGTCGTGTTCATGCTGGTGCTGGTCCTCGGCGCCAGCATGCCGGTGATGTTCATCGGATGGGAGGGCGTCGGCCTCTGCTCCTACCTGCTGATCGGTTTCTGGTTCAGCGAGAAGGCCAACGCCGATGCCGGCAAGAAGGCCTTCCTCGTCAACCGCATCGGTGACGTGGGCTTCCTGCTCGCCATGTTCATCACCTGGCACGCGCTCGGCACGCTCGACTTCGGCCAGATGGCGGCGCTCGCGCCGAGCCGGTTCCCGATTAACGGGGCGGTGGTCACCGCGATCACGCTGTTCCTGATCCTCGGGTGCACCGGCAAGTCGGCGCAGATCCCGCTCTACACCTGGCTGCCCGATGCGATGGCCGGCCCGACGCCGGTGTCCGCGCTCATCCACGCCGCAACGATGGTCACCGCCGGCGTCTACCTCGTGGCGCGGACCAACGCGCTCTTCGCGCTGGCGCCCTTCTCCAGCACGGTGCTCGCCGGCATCGGTGCCGTCACTGCGCTCTTCGCCGCCACGATCGGCCTCCGCCAGTACGACATCAAGAAGGTCCTGGCGTATTCGACCGTCTCCCAGCTCGGCTACATGTTCATGGCCGTGGGCACCGGGGCGTACGTCGCCGGCATCTTCCACCTCGCCACCCACGCCTTCTTCAAGGCGCTCTTGTTCCTCGGGTCGGGCAGCGTGATCCACGCGATGCACCACGCCTACCACTCCACCCACCGCCACGCCGACGCGCAGGACATGCGGAACATGGGCGGGCTCGCCCGGTACATGCCGTGGACGGCGGGGTTGATGGGCGTGGCCACGCTCGCCATCGCCGGGGTGCCGCCCTTCGCGGGATTCTTCTCGAAGGACGAGATCCTCTCCGCCGCATTCGCGCGGGGCGCGGAGGAGCCGGTGTTCTACGTCTTCTGGGCCTTCGGGCTCCTGGCCGCCCTCTGCACGGCGGTCTACATGGCCCGGCTCATGGCGATGACCTTCTTCGGCCCGAACCGCACCGGCGCCCGGGAGCAGGAGCACCTGCACGAGGCGCCCTGGATCATGACCGGGCCGCTCGTGGTGCTGGGGCTCCTGAGCGTGGTGGGCGGGGCGCTCAACCTGCCGGCGTTCATCGGCGGTCACCAGGGCCTGGCCCGGTGGCTCGCGCCGGTCGTGGCGCCGGGAGTGCAGTACCGCGGCGTGGACGAGCTGCACGGCACCACCGAGTACACGCTCATCGCGGTGGCGGTGGCCATTGCCGTCACCGGGTTGCTGCTCGGGTGGCGGATGGTGCGGGCCGCGGACGTCGTGCCCGCCGACCAGGCGCCGCCGGAGCGGGGCATCGCATCGCTCCTCTTCCACAAGTACTACGTGGACGAGCTCTACGACGCCCTGGTGGTGGCGCCGCTCATCTGGTTCTCCGAGCGCATCCTGTGGAAGGACGTCGACCAGGGGCTCATCGACGGCGCCGCCGTCAACGGGTCGTGGAAGCTGTCGCGGGCCCTCGGGTGGCTCGGCAGCCAGCTCCAGACCGGCCAGGTGGG